>JALYUI010000646.1 GCA_030853845.1 Bacteroidota bacterium
CTGCGCATGATTCTGACCGAGCCCAAGAACTCGCTCGTGCGCCAGTACAAGCGCCTGTTCGGCATGGAAAACATCGAGCTCAGCTTCACCGAGGACGCCCTGGAATACATCGTGGAGAAAGCCGACGAGTACCGCCTCGGCGCCCGCGGCCTGCGCTCCATCTGCGAGAATATCATGACCGATGCCATGTTCGAAATGCCCTCCGAAGCCGGCGCGGATGCCCTGCAAATTAACCTGAGCTACTGCCGCAGCAAGTTCGAGAAGTCGCCGCTGCGCCACATGCGGGCAGCGTAGTTTTTCAGCAGTTACTATTAGGCAATGGGAAGTTCGGTTCGGGCCGGGCTTCCCATTTTTGTTGCTTCACCTGTTACGCCAGCGGCATGGGCTTCTTTTCGTTGCTGTTTCCCCGGCCGGTTTTCATTGATGATGCAGTGTTTGGCCGGCTTCGCCGCGAAATCTTTGATAAAGCCACGGGCAAGGCTTGGTATGTAACAGAAGCCCTGCTGTTCGCACCCACTGACAAGCATATCGGTTGCTACCTCGATACGCCGGAAACTGGCCCTACCCCGGCTCAACAGGAATTTTACCAGTACATCGAATGGCACTATGCGAAATTTATTGACCAACTTATTCCCATTATTGAGGACGAATTCCAAAACTGGCGACCCGACTTTCGCATCAATGACTTTGCGACAAAATTCTCGCTCACGGCCATCTCCATTCCGGAATTAGACCAACTCATTGAGTCGATTGCCTGGGATTGGTCGTTCGATACCGTACACGATGCCGACCACATGCTCACCTTTTATATGAGTGACGGTACCGCGCTGCCCGGTATGCAGATGGATGGC
The DNA here is from genome assembly GCA_030853845.1 of Bacteroidota bacterium. Taxonomy (GTDB): domain Bacteria; phylum Bacteroidota; class Bacteroidia; order Cytophagales; family Hymenobacteraceae; genus Hymenobacter. Next base: position 852 of record JALYUI010000646.1, read on the forward strand.
TAGGCCAGAAATCTACCTGGCGTTACACGGATGAACTATTGACTTGGCAGCAAAGCGGCGACGCATTGGCAGCGTTCCGCCTTTCAGACAACCTTTACACCGCCCACGCCCCCTACCGCTTCTCCCAACGCACTGCGAACTCCTGCTTGCTGCAATGCATCCAGAGGCGGGAAACGGGGTTGATGATGATGATTTCGGCCGGGCGCTCGTCGTCGGCGGGGCTCAGGCCCAGCTCCAGCTCGTATTCCTGGCCGCTGCGGAAACCAGCGTAGCCATCCATGCCACGAAACAGATACTTCTTTTTCTGAAACTCCATGCGGCAAAGGTAGGGCCGGGGCGCAGGGCGTGGCCGCTGCTGGCCGGGCGGCTCAGGCTTCGGTTTCCGCAGGGGCAGCTTCGGCTCCGGCTTCGGCCACGGGCGCGTAGCTCAGCTCGAACAGGCGCTGCTGGCACACGTGCAGAGTACCGTCGGGCTCGGTGATAACCCAGTCGCCGGCGAAAACGGTGAGAATGCCTTTGCGGGTGTGCACGTAGGCGTGCGGCGGGATGGGCAGCAGGCCCCCGCCCCCCGGATGGCCCGCCGACTCGCTGCTGACCCCCGGCAGCTCGTGGCCCGGAAACCACTGGGTGGCTTCGACAGGTTTGGCCCCCGGCGAATGACGAATAAAAAAAGGCATAGCGGGAACAGGAGTTTCGCCCGCGGGCAACCGTTGCGGCGGCCGAAACACCCGGGCAAGGTGCAGCCCCGTGCATGAAAGTTGAATGAGGCTTCCCGGAACGCGGACGGCAGGTTGGCCATCTGCGCCGGGCGGCCGTACATTGGTGCGGCAACCGCCCCGCCCACCCCGCGTGGTCCGGCGGCACGGCGGCCTTTCTTGTTTGACTCTTATTCCAACGCCCCTTATCTGATGAGCAACTCTTCTTCCCGCCCCACCTTCGGCATGATTGGCCTGGGCACCATGGGCCGCAACCTGCTGCTGAACCTGGCCGACCACAACTTCCCCGTATCGGGCTACGACAAAGACGCCACCAAGGTGGCCCTGCTGGCCCAGGAAGGCCAGGGCAAGCCCGTGACCGGCTATGCCGACCTGGCCAGCTTCATCGGCAGCCTGCAAACGCCCCGCGCGGTAATGCTGTTGGTGCCCGCCGGCCCCATCGTAGATGCCGTGGTGGCCGAGTTGACCCCGCTGCTGGCTCCCGGCGACCTTATTATCGACGGCGGCAACTCGCACTTCACCGACACCGAGCGGCGGGACAAGGCCGTGGAAGCCACCGGCCTGCACTTCTTCGGCATGGGCGTGAGCGGCGGGGAGGAAGGTGCCCGCTTCGGCCCGAGCATGATGCCCGGCGGCGACAAGGAAGCCTACCGCGTGGTGCAGCCCATGTTCGAGGCCATTGCCGCACACGTGGACGGCGAGCCCTGCGTAACCTACATTGGCCCGGGCGCGGCGGGGCACTTCGTGAAGATGGTGCACAACGGCATCGAGTACGGCCTGATGCAGCTGATTGCCGAAACCTACGGCCTGCTGAAAACCGGCCTGGGGATGGATAACGCGGCCATCGGCCAGGTTTTCGCCGACTGGAACGCGGGCCGCCTGCAAAGCTTCCTGCTCGACATTACGAAGGATATTTTCGCTTTCAAAGCCCCCGGTACCGACCACCTGCTGCTCGACGACATCAAGGACGAGGCCCGCTCGAAAGGCACCGGCAAGTGGACTTCGCAGGTAGCCATGGACCTGGAAACCCCGCTGCCCACCGTGGATACGGCCGTGGCCCTGCGCGACCTCTCGAAATACAAAGCGCTCCGCGAGCAGCTGGCCGGCCTCTATCCGCCGGCGGCCGGCGCGCTGCCCGTGGAGCGTAAGGCCTTTCTGGCCCAGCTGGAGCAGGCGTTTTACTTCAGCATGGCCATTACCTACGCCCAGGGCATGCAGCTGTTGAGCCAGGCTTCGGTTGAGTACAAGTACGATTTGCAGCTGGCGGCCATTGCCCGCATCTGGCGCGGTGGCTGCATCATCCGTTCGGGCTTCCTGAGTGAGATTTACAATGCCTACCAGCAGGCCCCCAACCTGGCCCACCTGCTGCTCGACGAGCAGGTGCGGGCCGTGGTGAGTGCGGCCGTACCCGGCGCGCGCGCCGTGGTGGCGGCCGCTGCCACCGGCGGGCTGGCCGTGCCGGCCTACATGGCCTCGCTGAGCTACTTCGACTCGTTCCGCACCGGCCGCCTGCCGTCGAACCTCATTCAGGCCCAGCGCGACTACTTCGGGGCGCATACCTACGAGCTGATTGGCAAGGAGGGCGTGTTCCACACGCAGTGGACGGCGGCGCACGAGGATGCTGCGAATAAGAAGGATGCGCAGGTGGAGGAGCACGGCCCCATCAAGCAGCCGGTGCAGCCGAAGTAGCTGTTGCTATTAGCTGATAAGTTGAACGTCATGCTGAGCGCAGCCGAAGCATCTCTACCTCAATACTAATTGATTACTTGCGCGGTAGAGA
>JALYUI010000650.1 GCA_030853845.1 Bacteroidota bacterium
AAACGTGGACGGGGCTGAATCATTCGCCCAGCTGGTGCAGCAGGCTAAGCGCACCACCCTGGCCGCCTACGCCCAGCAGCACGTGCCCTTCGAGCGCGTCGTGGAGGCCGTGGCCCCCCAGCGCGACTTGAGCCGAAACCCCCTCTTCCAGGTCATGTTCGCGTTGCAGAACATTCCGGAAGTGCCCCTGAGTGAGTTTGGCGGGCTGCAAGTAAAAGGCGAAGCGTATGCCTGGGACTACGCCAAGTGCGACCTGACGGTGGAGGTGGACCCCACGGGCGGCAACTTTCTGCTGCGCGTGGAATACAGCTGCGACCTGTTTGAGGAAGCGACTATTCGCCGCCTCATCGGCCACTTCGAGCTGCTGCTCACCCAACTAGCGGCCAACCCCGACCGCCGCCTCGACGCGGCCAGCCTGCTTGCGCCGGCCGAGGAGGAGCTACTAACGGTGGCCTTCAACCAAACGGCCGCCGACTACCCGCACGAAGCATCGCTCCCGCTGCTGTTTGAGCAGCAGGTGGCGCGCACGCCCGAGCGGCCGGCCCTGCGTTTCGCGGCCGATGCGGCGCTGAGCTACCGCGAGGTGAACGAGCAAGCCAACCGGGTGGCGCACTACCTGCAAAGCAGCGGGATAGCGCCCGGGCAGCGGGTTGGCGTGCTGGCCCACCGCAGCCCCGCCCTACTGACGGCCCTGCTGGGCATCCTGAAATGCGGGGCCATATACGTACCGCTCAACACCGACTACCCAACCAGCCGGCTGCACTACATCGCCGAGGATGCCGACCTGGTGGCCGTGGTTTTCACCGATGCCGCGCTGCTGGCGCACCTGCCCGACTACGCCGGCCCCCGGCTAGCTCTGGCCGACGCGGCGGCTTTTCCCGATACTAATCTGCCGGTAGCCATTGCGCCGGAAGCCGGGGCGTACGTAATGTATACCTCGGGCACCACCGGCCAGGCCAAGGGCATTCTGGTGACGCACCGCAACGTTGCCAAGCTCGCCTTTGACCCCGGACCCATCCGGATTCAGGCCGACGACGTGGTGTTGCAGTGGTCGAATTTCGCTTTCGACGGCTCTACCTACGACATTTATGGCAGCCTGCTGCAAGGAGCCTGCCTACAGCTCATTCCGGAGGGGGCGGCAGCCGATGCCGGGCAGCTTATCCAGCTCATCCGCGAGCAGGGGGTAACGGTGGCCTTCCTCACCACGGCGCTCTTCAACGTGCTCGTCGATACGGAGCTGGACAGCCTGTGCGGATTGCGCCGCCTGCTCTTCGGCGGCGAGCTGGTTTCGGTGCCCCACGTACAGCGGGCCCTGGCGGCCCTGGGGCCTGATGTGCTGGTGCACGTGTATGGCCCCACCGAAACCACTACCTACGCCACCAGCTACGCCGTTGGCGAAGTGGCAGGGCAAACGGTGCCCATCGGCTACCCGCTGGCCAATACCCGGGCCTACGTGCTCGATGAACAGCAGCGCCCGGTGCCGGTAGGCTGCCACGGCGAGCTGTACATCGGCGGCGACGGGGTAGCAACGGGCTACCTCAACAAGGCCGAGCTCACGGCCGAGCGCTTCGTGGAAGTGCCGGCTTACGGCCGCCTCTACCGCACCGGCGACCAGGTGTACTGGCGGCCCGATGGGGCGCTGTGCTACGTGGGCCGCCTCGACGGGCAAGTAAAAATTCGTGGTTACCGGGTGGAGCTGGGCGAGATTGAAACCCTGCTCCAGGCTGCGCCCGGCGTGGCCCAGGCCGTAGTGCTGGCCCGCCGCGACGCCGCCAACACGTTAAACCTGGTGGCCTACGTGGTGCCCGAAACCGGCTTCACGGTGGCGGCCGCTGCCCAGCAGCTGGCGCAGCGCCTGCCCGATTACATGGTGCCCACGGCCTGGGTAAGCCTGGACGCGCTACCGCTCACCCCCAACGGCAAGGTGGACAAGCAGGCCCTGCCCGCCCCCCCGGAGGCCGAAGTTGCCGCCGTTTACCTGGCCCCGCGCACGGCCCGCGAGGTAGCGCTGGCGGCCATCTGGCAGACGCTGCTGAACCGGGAGCGCGTGGGCGTGACCGACAATTTCTTCGCCGTGGGAGGGCATTCGCTGCTGGCGATGCGCTTAGTGGCGGCCATTCGGCACCAGCTGAGCCAGGAGCTGACGATTCGCCAGATTTTCACGCACCCGACCATCGCGCAGCAGGCCGGGCTGATGACCGACGAAGCGGCGGTGCCGGCCATCGCGCCGCTTACGCCGCAGGCACGCCCGGCGCGCATCCCCTTGTCCTTCGCCCAGGAAAGGCTGTGGTTTATCGACCAGCTCGAAGGCGGCGCGAACTACCATGTGCCGGTGCTGCTGCGCCTGCGCGGGGACTTGAACCAGGAGGCTCTGCACGCGGGATTGCGGCAGTTGGTGGCGCGGCACGAAACCTTGCGCACCATTATTCTCAGCGATGAGCAAGAGGCGCGGCAGGCACTGCTGCCGGCCGCCGGCTGGGCCCTGGAGGACCCCGCCAGCAGCCCCGCAGATATGACGGAAGTGCGGGCCTGGCTGGCGCGGCCGTTCGACCTGGCGGCGGACTACCCGATTCGGGCACGGCTGTGGGGCGGGACGGACGGGCAGGAACACCTGCTGGCCCTGGTGGTGCACCACATTGCCTGCGACGGCTGGTCGCTGGGCGTGCTGGTGCGCGAGCTGGCCCTGGCCTACGAAGCGGCCCTGACCGGCAGCGTGCCTGCCTGGCCAGCCCTGCCGGTGCAGTACGCCGACTACGCCCTCTGGCAGCGCCGCTGCCTGACCGACGAGGCCCTGGCCCCCGGCCTGGCTTACTGGCGCGAGCAGCTCGCCGGCCTCACGCCCCTGCCCCTGCCCACCGATTTCGAGCGTCCCGTTCTACCCTCGCAACAGGGTGGCAGCCTCTTCCGGCCCCTGCCGCAGTCGCTGCTGACGGCGGTGGAGCGAGTGGCGCAACGGGAGGGCGCGACGCTGTTCATGGGCCTGCTGGCGGGCTTCCAGGCCCTGCTCGCCCGCTACGCCGGCCAGGCCGACATCTGCGTGGGAACCCCCGTGGCCGGCCGCACCCAGGCCGCCGAGGAACACTTGGTGGGCCTGCTCGTCAACACCCTGGCCCTGCGCGGAAACGTGGACGGGGCTGAATCATTCGCCCAGCTGGTGCAGCAGGCTAAGCGCACCACCCTGGCCGCCTACGCCCAGCAGCACGTGCCCTTCGAGCGCGTCGTGGAGGCCGTGGCCCCCCAGCGCGAC
>JALYUI010000692.1 GCA_030853845.1 Bacteroidota bacterium
TTACTACCCCACGCGAGATGCTTCGCTGCGCTCTGCATGACGTTCTTGCGGTTCAACGCCGCCCCCTCCTACCCGCGCCGGGGCCGCAGGGCCAGGTAGTCAAGATAATAGAGCACCTTAATGGACACGTTGTTATTATGGGGCGTATTAATCGTGTTGCTCAGGTTGTCGAAGTACAGCGGGGTGGCCTCGTTGGCCTGAAAGTAGGAGGCGCTGGCGTTTTTCCAGACGATGCTGACCTGCGAGCCGGGCGCAAACCACCACGAGTACACGGCATCCACGTTGAAGGCGTTGAAGGTGTTGTCGCGGTTGGCCGCGTAGCCGGCCACCGGCGTTTCAACGCCGCCGGGGCTGAGCTGCGCAAAGTCGCGGTAGTGCACGTTGCTCACGTAGTGCCGCACCCGCACGTTGAACGACATGCGGTTGGTGAAGGTGTAGGTAGCCGTGCCCGTATTGGTGATGGTTTGCACATCGCGGCGGCCCAGCAGCGCGTCGGCCGTGCGGCCATCGGCCAGGTAGCCGCCAAAGTGGCGGGCCACGGGCTCATCCACGGCATTGCCGTGGTCCAGCTCGCCGGCGAAGCCAATTTGCTTCACTACCAGGTTGTAGCTGAGGGAGTACACGAAGCTCAGCTTGTCGTTCACGCGGTAGCGCGGCCCCACAACAATGGAGTAGGTATGGCGGCCGGTGCGGTCGCCGTCGGTAGCAAACCAGCGCGCACCGTAGTTCAGGTCCCAGGCGAACTTCTTGCGGTAGTCCGACGAGAAAAAGCCATTCAGGCCCAGGTTGGCGGGCTTGCGCACGTAGTACAGGCCCAGCGGTGCCCGGCGCGGGTCGAAGTAGTCGTGGGTGAGCGGTGAGGCATCGACGTTGAGGCCCAGGGTAAGAAAATTTTTGGCGATAGTGGTGTTCAGGCCCCCATAAAAACCGGCGTCCTGGTAGATGCGGGGCTGTTCGAGCAGCGAGTAGCTGATGCCCGCGTAGGAGTTCAGGCGGTTGAGCTTCCAGAACGGTTTGTAGATACCGTAGCCCACGTTGGCCGACTGCGAGATGTTGTTGTTGGCGAAGAGCAGGCCCAGGTCGTTGGGATTGTAGGTGTGCGACTCGATGCCGTGGTCGATGTTCCAGGTGAAATTGCCCGATATTTTGCCGAAGTTCAGGTAATACTTGTAGCCGTCGCGGTCGCTGACTTCTTCGGGCGTACCAAACGCCAGGCCCCGGCGGCGCGAGTACACCACCCGGCCGTTGAGGGCATAGCTATTGGCCTTGTTCGCGAACTTGAACAGGCCGCCCGTCACGTTGGCGTCGTAAGTGCTGCCGGCGCGGGTCACGTTGGTGTTCACCAGGCTCACGTAGGAGTTGTTTTTCAGGCTCTGGTCGAGCACCACGATGTTGTAGTTGGTGAAGGGCTGGGTGAGAATGTCGCGCCGGGTGCCGGTGGTGCTGTCCTGCACGGTGGCATATACGTCGTTGCTCACAGCATTGAACACGCCCACGCCCAGCCCCGAGCTGGTGCGGCCCGATACTTTGGTAGCATTCAGCAACCGGGTGATGCCGGGGTTCTGCACCACGTACTCGCCGGGGTGGCGCTGGCCGTCGATGCCCATACTGCCGGCCCGGAGCTGCCCACTCACGTTGCCAAAGCCGATGGGCTGCGCCCCCACCCGCCGCGAGTAGAACAGCCCGCCCTTGCTGAACAGCTCGGTGCCTTCGGTGAAAAAGCCCCGGTTTTCGTTGTACTGCACCTCGAAGGGCGAGAGGTTGAGTACCTGGTTGTCGCTCTGCACCTGGCCAAAATCGGGCACCAGCGTGGCATCGAGCGTGAAACTCTCGTTGATGCCCCACTTCACGTCGGCCCCGCCGTTGAAGCTGGTGGTAGCGTTGCGCTGGCCTTGCACATTATACGGATAGTGGTTCACGTAGGCGCTCACGTAGGGCGTGAGCGAGAGGCGCAGCGGCGGCTTGAGGTCGCGCAGGCCGGTGAGGTTGCCCCACTGGTTCACGAAGCCGTCGACCTGGGGCCGGATTTCATTCCAGAAAAACTTCTGGCGCGAGCTGCGCCGCTGCCGCCCGAAGTTGATGCCCCATACCTGCTCGGGGGCCGCGCTGAAGCGGATGGCCGAAAACGGAATGCGCAGCTCGGCCACCCAGTCGGTGCCGCTGCGGGCCGTGCGGCTTTCCCACACGGCGTTCCAGTTGCCGTCCTCGCCGTTGGCCGGCGACTGGCGGGCATCGACCTGCACCCCGCCCGAGCTCACCAGAAACTCGTAGCCGTTGAGCTGGTCGTGGTAAGTATCGATGAAGACGCCGAACCAGTCGGTGTTGCCAAAGTCGTCGCGGGCGCTGAGCTGGCTCAGAATCGAGTCGGCCGACACATCGTGCATCCGCGCCCCGATGTACAGGGCCGCGTCGTCGTAGAGTACGCGCACCTCGGTGGGATGCTTTTCAGGACGGCCCGGGTTCAGTTCCAGCTCGATGAAGTCGGTAGCCACCGGGGCGCTCTGCCAGACCGCGTCGTCGAGCACGCCGTCCATTTTGGGTGGCGTGCTGGTGCGCACGGCCTGCAGCTGGCGCTTGGGCGCGGGCTTGGCCTGGTTGGCCTCGGTAGCAGCCGGCGCGGCTGGGGCCTGCGCGTAGGCCGACGTGAGCCCCCCGAGGCAGCACAACAAGTAGATGGCTAAAAAACGCAGCATAAATATTCTTCGGAAAACTGGAGCTTCGAAGACGCCAAGAGATGCCGGCCACCGGCCATTGGTTGCTTGCCACGTCCCGATTTCATCGGTTATTAATCTCAGCGGTGAAATCGGCTGAAAGCAGTGGCCCGCGCACCGGCCGGCTGGCCTGGGCCGGGGTGCCTGCACGACCGGGCCGGCCGGCCGCATTTGCAGCAATCCTGCAATCTGCATATCCCGTTCTGCTCCGCGGCGCGCGGCATCACCATCGTTTTCACTTGTTCTTACCCGCGCCCCGGCTGGCCGCAACCTGGCTGCCATGCCAAAGGCCGGCTCTCCTCGCAGAAAACCGGCCTTGCAGCAACCCAAAGGGCAAAATGGCCTAATCTTCCTGAGTCGAAATCATCACGTTGAAGTTCCTGCCGTCGGCGTGGCCAGTCAGCTTGCGGTACTTGTCGGCCAGCTCATCCGACTGCTTCTTGCCATTCACCGTCAGCCCCGAGGCGTTAAGCTGAAACTGCAGGTTCTTTTCGTCGGCCCCCAGCACACCGTCCTTGCGCAGCTCGTTGCGTAGGTCTCCGGTGTCGAGGCG
>JALYUI010000705.1 GCA_030853845.1 Bacteroidota bacterium
CCGGTGGCGGTGGTGCGGCAGGCGGCGGCCTGGTCCAGCCGCAGGGTGCCGTAGCTGCCGTTCAGGCGCAGGTGGCTGGCCCCGGCCTGCTCGATGCGCAGGTTTTCCTGGTGGTCGAAGCCGCCGAGGTCGCCTTCGACGCCCCCGGCCAGCTCCAGCCGCTCAATGGATGGCATCTCGATGCGGATGAGGACTTTGCGGTTGCTGCGGTTCCAGTTGCCGCCGAACATCTTACGGCTGGCACGAGGCTTTAGCAGCAGCTGGTCGCCGTCGCGCTCCACGCGCAGGTCGTTCAGGGCATCGTTGTCGCCGCCGGCTTCCACCTTGAAGCTGTTGCCCTGGCGCACCACCACGCGGAAGCCGCCAGCCACCGTTACGCGGGTGAAGCCGGTTTCGTCGAAGCGGCGGCGGGCGCTGCCGTAGCTGCTCAGGTCGGTGTCGAAGCTGGGCGCGCCGCCGTAGTTGATGGTGGTGCCCACGTGGCTGTCGCCGTCGTCGCTGCTGTCGTCGCTATTGTCGCTGTTGTCGTCGGCGCTGTCGTTGTTGTCATCATTGGTGTCGATGTTGATGTGCACGTTCGAATCGTCGCCGTCGTTGTTTTCGCGGCCCAGCTGCTCGGCGGTACAGGCAATGCACTCCAGCTTGTTGCCGCGCAGGCGGTAGCGGTGCTGCTCGGGGTCGTTGGGGCGGCGGCCACCCACAAAGTCCTCATCATCGAGCAGGTTGAAGGCAAAGTTGCGGCTCATGCGGAAGGTGCGGTCGCGGGGCAGTCGAATGGTGAGCATCAGCTCCTGCTTGCGGTAGGCCGAGCCGGTGATGAAGGAGAAGTGGTCGTCGAATACCACGGCCGAGTCGCCGCTGGGCCGCGCCGAGTAGTCGATGCTGGTGAGGGCCGTGCGGCGGGCCACATCCACGCTGGGGCCTTTGGCGCTCAGCGTGCGCAGCACTTCCAGGGCCTTGCCGCTGTCGGCGGCGGCCAGGCGCACATCCACGTGCTGCTCCCACTGGCGGTCGATGTGGCGGGCATCCAGCATCAGCACCGGGGTGGTCAGCTTCGGAAACTGCTCCAGCTGCTCCACTTCAGCGTCGTACTGGTACTGGCGGCTCTGCTGGGCCACCCCGGCTACCACGCCCACAATGCTCAGCAGCCACAAGCCCAGGAGCGACAGGCCCACGGTGCGCGTCAGAATGGTGTGGCGGAACAGCAGGTTCAGCCCGCCCAGCAGCAGCCACAGGGCCGGAATGCCAGCGGCCAAGAAACCCGCCAGCAGCGCCCAGCCGGGAATGCCCTGTAGCATCACGTGGGCCGGAGCATCACCCATCACAATGTTCTGCGAAGCGGGCAGCAGGCCAATGCCCGCACCTGCCATAATGGCCACCCCCAGCAGTAGGCTAAAGCCGATAATGGTGAGCAGCACGCCAGCTACGACCCGAATGGCCGAGCCTACAAAGTTCACGGCCGGGCGCAGAGTGCGAGCGGTGTCTTCCACGAAAGCACCCACCGGGCGGTTGGTGAGGGCCGGGCCGTCGGCAAAAGCACTGCTGCGGGCGCTGCTGTCGAAGCTTTCCAGGGTGATGGCGTCGCCGCGCATGCGCAGCTTGTCCGAGACCGTTTTGGCCTCGGGCAATACTATCCACAGAATAATGTAGAGCAGGAAGGTGAAGCCCCCGGCAAACAGGCCGGCCAGCAGAATCACTCGCATCAGCGTCACATCGATGCTGAAGTAAGCGGCCAGGCCGGCGGCCACCCCGGCCACTTTGCCCGTGCCGGTGTCGCGAAACAAGCGGCGGCCGGCCAGCGGCCCTGTGCTCAGCAGCGCCTCGGGGTGGGCGGGCGCATCGTAGCGCTTGGGCAGCAGAATCCAGAGTCCGACGTAGGCCAGTACCACCCAGCCGCCGAAATCAACGCGCATGTTGTGGCGCGACCAGATGTTGATGGCCGGCGAAAAGCAGGCTCCAAACACGAAGGCCAGCCGAATCCAAAGTGGGTTCACGGCGAAGTATTGGGCGATGCCGGCGGCTACGCCCGCCACCTTGCGGTTGGCCATGTCGCGGTACAGGCGCTTGTTTTCGCCGGGCACGGCCGTTGCGGAGGCCGAATCGGCGGCGTAGGCCGGGCCGTTGGTCTGGCCGTAGGCGGCCGACCCATAGTTGGCAGCTTCTTCGGCGGGCACCTCGTCGTCCTCGTCGGTTTCGGGGGCGAAATCGCGCACCCGGCCCATCTTGGCGGTCATGGCGTTCACGTCATCGAGCGAGATGACCTGTTGCATGGGGGAGAGGCGGGCGGCGAAGAGCTCGGCGATGCGGCCCTCGATGTCGGCCACGATGTCGTCGTGGCCGCGATAGCTGGCAAAGTGGGCTTTCACCTCGGCCAGATAGCGGCTAAGGACGTCGAAGCCATCTTCCTCGATGTGGAAGATGAGGCCCTGTAAGTTGATGCTAATGTTCTTTTTCATGTGAAAGAGGGCCGAACGGGCCGATTGGATGCTGGTGAGTGAAGCAGAAAAAAGGGGAGGCTACCGACTATCGCCGGGCGGCCGGCTATGGCGGATGATGCCCACCGAAGCGGCCATTTCCTCCCAGGTATCGCGCAGCTCCTCCAGAAACTGGCGGCCTTCGGCCGTGAGAGTGTAGTATTTGCGGGGTGGGCCGCTGGTGCTTTCTTTCCAGACGTAGTCCAGCAGAGCGGCATTCTTGAGGCGGGTGAGCAACGGATAAAGCGTGCCCTCCACCACAATCATGCGGGCCGAAGTCAGCTCTTCCAGCATATCGGAGGCGTAGGCTTCGCCGCGGGCGATGATTTCCAGGATGCAGAACTCAAGGATTCCCTTGCGCATCTGAACCTGGGTGTTCTCGAGTTTCATGGGCGGGTTGGTTGACTAGTGGGTGACGAACAGTACAAATGTATGGTAGGTACTTTGTAACGCAAGGTACTGGCTGATAAAATGTGTGGATTCAGGCAAAATAATTTACTAGTATCTGATTATCAGGAAGAAAATTTTTGCTGAAAAACTGACTTGTTGGGTTGAAGCGAGCTGGATTGGTCTGAAAGGGGAGGGTAGAGCGTTGGCTGGCAGGGTTTGCTTTAATTTCCAAAGGGCATAAAGGGATGGATTTCCCGCAGTGTCTCGCCAGGTTTTTGCAGAATGACACTCCGTGAAATTTTTATTGCAGCCAATGCAACGATTTAAAATGCGTGGGGCTTGCCAACGGCTACCTTAGTGGCCGCCAGTGGTTCGATATTAGCCAGTGCGCACGGCCGCGCATGCTGCTGTAGCACCTCGCAATCCAGGCGCGTGCTCACCCGCTGGGGAGTTGGCCCGAAATTGGTGGCTCGCAGGTGCACTAAGATGAAGTAACTTGCGTTCCTTCCGCGCTAATCAGTACTCCTCGCTATTATGTCCCAACTTTCCGCTGCCGCCGGCCGGCTGCTGCTGGCCGGTGCTTGTGCCGCCCTGGCCTTGCCCGCCGCCGCCCAATCCACCAAAACGCCCAAATACAGCAACGAATTTCTGAGCCTGGGCGTGGGTGCCCGGGCCCTGGGCATGGGCAAGGTGCAGGTGAGCCTGGCCAACGATGCCACCGCCGGCTATTGGAACCCCGCCGGCCTGGTGAACCAAACTCACAAATACGATGGCGTGCTGATGCACTCCGAGCTGTTTTCGGGCATCGTGAAAAACGACTACGCGGCCTTCTCCATGCCGCTCGACGAGAAAAGCGCCGTGGGCGTGAGCCTGCTGCGCCTGGGCGTCGACAACATTGCCGACACCCGCGCCCTGGTGAACGAGTACGGCTACGTCGACTACAGCAAGATTGAATACTTCTCGGTGGCCGACTACGCCCTGCTGCTCTCATATGCACGCAAGCTGGGTCCGGAGGGGCTGAGCGTGGGCGGCAGTGGCAAGTTTATCTACCGCAACATCGGCAAGTTTGCCCACGGCTATGGCTTTGGGGTCGATGCCGGCGTGCAATACAACCACAACGGCTGGAACCTGGGCCTGATGGCCCGCGACATCACCACCACTTTCAACGCCTGGAGCATCAACGCCGACGAGTACCTCAAGGGCATCAACAGCACCCAGGCCAACCTGGGCGATGCCGTGCCCACCAATAGCACCGAAATTACCCTGCCGCGCTTTATCCTGGGCGTGGGCCGGCGCGTGCAGCTGCCGAAGGAGTTTTCGGCCCTGGCCGCCGTCGACCTCGAAGCCACCACGGACGGGCAGCGCGGCACGCCCATCTCGACCAAAGGCGTGAGCGTGAACCCCGGAGCCGGCCTCGAGCTGGGCTATAAGAACCTGGTGTTTCTGCGCGGCGGGGCCGGCAACTACCAGCAAATCAGCAGCGTAGTCGACCAGGCTAAGCACTGGAAAGGCCAATACAGCCTCGGCGCGGGCGTGGCCTTTAGTGGCCTGCGCATCGACCTGGCCCTTTCGCGCCTGGCCGTGGAGAAGCTGGGCAGCACTTCCCAGACCAACTCCCTGATTGTATCGCTTGGCTACGGCTTTAAATAAGGCCGGCCAGGCTTATGCCGAATCAACTTCCACTGAATAAACTAATAAGCTGATTATCGACTCGAATATGAGGAATTCTACTACTCACGAATATATGCGGCGCGGCTGGCTCCTACTTTGGGCGGTGCTGCTGCTGAGCGCGCTGCCCGGCGGGGCCTGGGCCCAGTCGGGGCCGGTGGGCAACGAGTGGATTGTGCCGGGCCAGACCTATTACAAGATAAAAATCACCCGCGACGGCATTTACAAGCTCAACTCGCAATACCTGTCGCAGATGAGCCTGAGCGGCGTGGCCCCCAGCCGGCTGCAAATCTGGCGGCGGGGCCAGGAAATTGCCTTATACGGCGGCGGTAATCAGAGCTCGTTCGACGCCACTACGTTTCTGGAGTTTTATGGGAAGCGCAACGATGGCCGGCTTGATGCTGAGCTCTATAAGAACCCCGCCGACCAAGCCAATCCCTACTACAGCTTCTACACCGACACGGCTGCCTACTTCCTCACCTGGAATAGTGCGACAGCCGGCAAGCGCATGGTACAGGCGGTGGCGGCTGGTGGCGCGGTGCACCCGCATCGGCTTACTTCGCAGCTCAACCTGAAAACAGGTCAGTATCTGGACTATCCTCCTGTGCAGTACGTGTATCTGCCTTGGTTGGAGCCTGGCGAAGGATACTTCGATGCCCGGGGAGCCAACACTCCTCCAGTTCCGTTCGGTGCCTTTAGCTACGTGCCGGAGGATTCCGTGATTCGTAATCTGGCCCCGACCGGGCCGCTTCCCTGGATAGAAGTGGGCCTGTTTGGCGCGAGCGACGGGCAGCGCACCGCCGAGATACAGGTTGTGGTGCCAGGGTCTGTGGCAGCGACGCGGGTGTTACGCACCCTAGGCGTGATGCGGTGGAGCGGACGCACCAAAGCCCTGGGTCGCTTTCAACTGCTGCGCTCAGATATCGACGCGGGCGGCCGTGTCACCATCAGCAACCATCTGGCGGCCGGGGCCACGGTGGGCGACGATTATTATCCTGCTTACGTGCGCGTTACGGCCCCACAGCAGAGCCGTTGGTTCCCCAACCGGCA
>JALYUI010000714.1 GCA_030853845.1 Bacteroidota bacterium
GCTACTGCGCCATAAAACGGGTCAAATGGGCTTTAACGGCGGTCAGTAGCGCGGACTACAAAGTCCGCGCTACTGACCGCCGCGTAACAGCAGTTAATAATTGGCTACTATTTGCGCTACTCCCGCCCGCTGGCCGCCACCAACGCCCGCAGCGGCTCGTTGAAGCCAACGGCATCCACCAATTCTTCGAGGGGCAGGTGCAGGCGATATTTCCAGAAGTGGGTGGGGTTGCCGGGCACGTTGATTTGCTCGTCGTGCGGGTTGGCCCGGCGCAGGTGGCTGTCGATGGCCAGCAAGTCCTGGAGCGGGAAAATGGCCCACATGGCCGGCGAGTGCAGGTGCTGCACAATAATTTCGCGCGCCACCCAGGGCTCGCAGTAGAACGGGGCCACCTCGCGCCAGTGGCCGAGCATGGTTTCGAAAAAGCGCTGGGTACGCACCCGGTCTTCTTCCCACCAGCCGCGCACGGTGCTGGTGTCGTGGCTGCTGGGCGTCACCACGCTCAGGTAGGGCGCGTCGTTGGGGTGGCTGAACTCGGTGTCGGGGTTGGAGGGCATGCGCTGCACGTGCAGGCCCAGAATACCGAGCTCCTTCATCACGCCGGGCACCGAGGCGGGCACCATGCCCAGGTCTTCGCCGCAGATGAGCATGTTGGTGGCGTAGCGCACGGGCGGCAGCTTGGTGAGGCCCTGCTGCCGCCAGAACTCCTCGTTGCGGCGGTAGAAAAAGTCGACGTAAATGCCATCGTAGAGCAGGCGGCGGGTTTCGTCGGAATACAGCTCGCGGAAGGAATACGTTTTGTCGAGGGTAATGCGCGGGTGGTAGAAGTCGTCGCCGGCAGGCACAAACAATACCTCGTTCACAAGTCGGAACAGGCCCTTTTGCAGCCACCGGAAGTAGTCGGCGTGCTCGGGGTGGGCGGCCATTTTCCAGGCCAGGTGGGCCTCGATTTTGCGCTGGGTATTCACGTGCTCTTTCAGGTGAATGCGGCCATAGCTGGCATCGTCCAGGTACTCATTGAACACGGCCTCGGCCTCACCCTGGAAAATGTCCTGGAGCATGTGCCAGCGGATGTAGGGCTCGCACAGCCGCGAGTAGTCGAACCAGCCTATGCGCTGCTCAATCTCGTGGCGGTGCAGGGGCAGGGCCGGCGAAAAGTGCCCCAACAGGCCTTCCACCGACTCGATGGGCATTTCCCAGATGCGAAAGAAGCCGAGGATGTGGTCGATGCGCAGCACGTCGAAATAGCGGGCCAGGTGGCCCATGCGCTGCTTCCACCACTGGTAGCCGTCTTCGGCCATGCGCGTCCAGTTGTAGGTGGGGAAGCGCCAGTTCTGGCCGGAAGTCGAGAAGTCGTCGGGCGGGGCGCCGGCTTGGGCGTCCATATGGTAGAGCTCGGGCTGGGTCCAGGCATCTACCGAGTGGCGGTAGATGCCGATGGGCAGGTCGCCCTTCAGCACCACGCCCTTGGCGCGGGCGTAGGCCACGGCCTCGCGCAGCTGCTTATCGAGGTGGAACTGGATGAAGAAAAACAGGCCGAAGTCGTCGTAGTCGGCCGTGGTTTCGGCGGTGAGCTGGCCCAAGTGCCGCGGGCTGCGGAATTCGGCGGGCCACTGCTGGAAGTCGGCGGTGCCGAACCGGTCGCGCAGCGCCGAAAAGGCCGCGTACGGTACCAGCCAGTCGGCCTGGGTGGCGAAGAACTCGCGGTACTCAGGGTCGGCCAGAAACTGCGGCTTCTCCTGCTGATAGAGCAGCTTGAGAAACTTCCACTTGGCCTGCATCACCGGCTCGTAGTCGACGAAGTCCTTGGCGTTCAACTCCTGCTTCAGCGCGGCTAGCTCCTTGGCGGCTTTTTTGTTCTTGAGGGCCGCAATGCCTTCGAGGTGAATGAACTGCGGGTGCAGGGCAAACACCGAAATGGCGGCGTAAGGGTAGGAATCGACCCAGGTATGGGTGGCAGTGGTGTCGTTGATGGGCAGAATCTGGATGAGTTGCAGGCCGGTTTGCCCGGCCCAGTCGGCCAGCAGCTTCAGGTCGGAGAATTCGCCCACGCCCAGGCCGGCGGTGCTGCGCAGGGCAAATACGGGCAGGGCCACGCCGGCCCCGCGCCAGGTATCGGCGTGGCGGTAGCTTTCATCGTTGAATACGCGGGCCAGGGTGCGGTCCTCGGTGGCGGGCACCACGCGGTTGTCGCCGCTTTCCATGTCGAGGGCGTGACCGGCGGCGGCATCCCACAGGGCGTATTTGTAGAGACAGTTTTCGCCGGGGTTTTGCAGCTGCGCCGTGCCGGCCCAGGTGGGGTAGTCGGCATCCGAGAGCACGAGGGCCCTAGTGTTGTCCCAGGCCCCGAGGGCGGGGTCGGAGCCGAGAATGCACAAGCCCAGGTGCGAGGGCACGCGCGGAGCCAGCAGCCGGAACCCGGTTTCGCCGGAAGCAGGGGCCAGGTTGGTGCCTGGTGCCTGGTGCCTGGTGCCTGACTCAGCCATCTCTGCCGAGACTGGAGCAGCTTTTGAGGCTTTGGTAGCGCGGGGCTTTTTGGTTGCGGCGGCGGTGGCGCGGGCCGGGCGGCGGAACAGGCCCTGGGTGAAGGCGGCGGTGAGTAGCTCGTTTTCGGGCTGGGCGGGGGCGCGCCAGTAGTCGGCCAGATGCAGGCAGGCGGCCCGGGCGGGGGCGTAGGCCAGGTGGCGGTTGGGGCCGGCCTCCCAGTGTTGCGCGCCGGTGTTGCCGTCGTGCAGCACGTACTTATAGGTGAGCTCGCCGGCCGTGTCGGGCAGGTCGATTTCGAGGCTCCAGCAGGTGGTCGCGTCGTCGTAGCGCAGGTCGACGGCCGCCGTGGGCTGCCAGCTGCCGAGGCTGGGGTGCGAGCCGCACACGGCAAGGCGCTGGCCGAAAGTGGTTCGGTAGGGGAGAGAGAAACGAATTATCATGGGCAAGCTGGTGGGAGTGGGCTGGTGGGAGTTAGGGGTGCAAGATAAGGACCTGGCAAGCGTGGAATTATGAAGCTGCGGGCCACCAGAACGGGCCAAACTGTTGCGCAAGCGCAATCGGGGCAGGCAGCGGGGTAATGGTGAAGCGGTGTCGTACGCGACCCGGCTATATATCGTTGGGTAGCGCTAGGCTGGCAGCAATAGTCAGCCGCCGGAAGCCAACCCCAACCCCTTTTCTTCCGTTTGGGAGAGTCGCCCTGCTTTGTGTTGCCGCTAACTCCCGCCTGCTTTGTCCACTTTTCTGCGTCGTGCCCTCTACGGAATTCTAGGGTTAATTGCCCTGGTACTGCTTCTGGTAATTGGAGTGGTGGTTTTTCTGCAATTCCCGGCCGGGCAGGACTTTGTGGCCAACAAGGCCCAGGGCTACCTGCGTGGCAAGCTTAAGACGGAGGTTCGCATCGGGAAATTCCGCACCGACTTCCGCCACGTCATCAACCTCGACGGCGTGTACGTGGAAGACCAGCAGCGCGACACCCTGGTGGCCATCGGCCACCTCGGCGTCGACCTCGATATCTGGGCCTTGCTACACAGTCAGGTCAACGTATCGAATATTGAGTTGAACGATGGCCGCGTGCGCCTCACCCGCACCGAGCCCGATTCGGTAAACAACTACGACTTCGTCATCAATGCTTTCGTAGACCCCACCGCGCCGGTCGATACCACGGCTTCGACCCTGAAGTACGACATCGGCAAGGCCCGGCTCACCAACATCTACTTCACGCAGCTCGATGAGGTGACGGGCTCCGATGTCCGGGCGCGCATCGGCGAGTTCACGGCCAGCATGGACGAGGTGAATGTGGATAAGTCCATCTATAAAGTGGATAACGCCGCTCTGCACCGTGCAGCCATTAGCATCGTGCAAACCAAAACGGCCCCGCAGGTGGATAACCCCGCCCCGTCCGGGCCGATTTCGGTGCAGTTCGGCATCAGCCACGCCGCGCTCGACAGCGTGCAGTTTGTGTATAAGAATGCGCCGTCGGGGCAGTATATCAGCACCAATATTGGCCTGGCCGACATTACGGCCAAGAACATTGACCTGCAAAAAGAGCTGGTGGCGCTCGACAAGCTCACCCTCAAAAACACCACTTTCGCCTACGCCCAGAACGAAGCCGTGCCGGTGGCCGAGCGCGTGGTGAACCCTGCCGAGGCCGTGCGCAAGCTCGATGAAGCCGCCGACCAGAATAAGGCCGCCACCGGCCAGCGCCTGGCCTGGAAGGTGACGCTGAACGAGTCCGACATCAGCGGGCTGGCCGTGAAGTTCGACAACTTCAACGAGCCCCGGCAGAAAACCCGGCTGCCGGCGATGGACTACAACCACTTGGCGTTTACCGACCTCGTGCTGAATACGCACGACCTGCGCTACACCGAAAACCGCACCACGGCCCAGGTCGACAACCTGGCCGGCACGCCGCCGTTCAATACCGGGCCGAACCAATCGGTGCTGGTGAACGGGCTGG
>JALYUI010000723.1 GCA_030853845.1 Bacteroidota bacterium
TGAAGGCTTCGCGCCAGTCGGCTTCGCTCAGCTGGTTCCACTGGGTGGTTGCCTGCGTTAGCAAGGTTTCGGCATCGGCAATAGGGAATTGCGCGGCTACGTTTTCGACCCACGCCGAGGAGCCGCAGCATTTTCGCAGGGCTTCGGCGAGGGCGAGTTGGGAGAGCTTATTTAGTTCGGTCAGGGTCATTCGTTAATTTCTTTTCTTGCAATTCTGGGTGGGCAATATTGCGAGCTATAAATTCAATAGTGCCTTTGTCACGACGAGCTTTCTCAGCGAAAGCAATTCCAATAATAACGCCGACTAATGAAACTGATGCTCCCAGCGCAATACCCCAGAAACCTCGCAACATTAGCCAGATAAAGACGCCCGCAACCCCTCCAATGATGCCCGGTGAAACAGCTATTTGCAGCCACGCCAACACCAAAAGCAACCTTTCAATGAATTTCATTGTGTGAAAATTTGGTTGCACGGTAGAGATGCTTCGACAAGCTCAGCATGACGTTTTGATTTGCAAGCGGCGCACGCGCGGACTCGCAGAGTCCACGCTACATCACCGTTGGGAAGCGGTTCACGTTCTTGTAGTAGATGTACACCGAGGGCTCCTGGCCCATGGCGGTGGCCCACTGCTGGCAATACGGGGCCATCCAGATGGAATCGCCTTTTTTCACCGGGTACCAGCACTGGTCGAGCATGTAGATGGCCTGGCCTTCGAGGTACATCAGGCCGTGCTCCATGATGTGGGTTTCGACCATCGGCAGGTTGCCGCCGATGTCGTAGGTGAAGATGTTGACGGCCATATCGAAGGCCGGGTCGTTGGGCAGCAACTCCTGAATGCGCAGGGCCTCATCGTTCATGTACACCGGCGCTTTGCTCAAATCCCGCTCGCCCCAATGGATGCCCGGCGTGGCCTGGCCCGCCAGCGGCTCAAATACCTTGTGGAAGGTAAGAATCTGGGTGCCGGGGCGCGGGTTAGCAAAGCCGTAGGCCTGGCCCACGGGCACGTACACGTACTGCCCGGCTACGAGCAGGCGGGTTTCGCCGCCCACGGCGGCCTGGCATTCGCCCTCCACCACGTAAAAGAAAATCTGCGATTCGCGGGTTTCGCCCAGCAGCTGGCCGCCGGTGGCCAGGGTCACGAGCGTCTGGCACAGGCGCGCGCCCATCTGCTCGTTGATGATGACGTTGACGGTGCAGCCGGTCCAGCCGGGCACGTTGCTGTTGATGTAGCCGTCGGGGGCGATGATGGCGTGGTTGCGCTTCACAACCGAGCGCGTCAGGGCGGACATTTCCATGTTCTGGGTGGGAATAAACTGTTGTTGCGAGGGGAGCGCAACGGAACGCGGCAACCGAAGGTCAGTGCAGCTAATCCGTCCGCTATCACCCCAAACGGGCGGAGTGCGACAAATGAAAAATCAGAAAATTAACCCCTCATGCTGAGCTTGCCGAAGCATCTCTACCGCGCAACCAATCAATTTTAGTATCGTGGTAGAGATGCTTCAGCAAGCTCAGCATGACGTTCTATTGTTGCGAGGCGGGGCAAAAACCCGGCAAAGCGGGCGGCAATTTATCACATCTCGGGGTTAGTCGCCGAAAAAGGCCGGATTGCCCCGTCGTTCCGCCTCGCAATGACCACCGCCAGGCGGGCCAGAAACCGGTCGGCTACCTCGATGGCGGCGGCCAGGTCGGCGGGCTCCACGTTTTCCAGGGGGTTGTGGCTGATGCCCTTGTAGCAGCGAATGAACATCATCGTGACCGGGGCCACGGCCGAAATCGGCACCGCGTCGTGGCCGGCCCCGCTCACCAGGGCTACTACTTCGTGGCCGGCATCGGCAATGGCGTCGGCCAGGGTTTCGTTCAGGCCGGGGTCGCAGGTGGCGGGGGCGGTTTCCTGCACCAGCTGCCAGGCCAGGGCTACGTGGCGCTGGCTGGCCAGGGCTTCGGTGTAGCTTTTCAGGGCGGCGTGGGCTTCGGCCAGCTGGGCGGCGTCGGGGCTGCGCAGGTCGAGGCTGCACGTTACCTCGCCGGGGATGACGTTGCTGGCGGCGTGGCTGAGGGCGAGCTTGCCCACCGTGGCCACCAGCCCCTGCCCGTGGCTGCCGGCAAACTGCTCGGCGATGAGCACAAACTCGGCGGCGGCGCACAGGGCATCCTGGCGCATATTCATGGGCACCGTGCCCGCGTGGCCGGCCATGCCGGTAAAGGTGAGCGCCACGCGCATCTGCCCGGCAATGGCCGTGACGAGGGCCACCGGAATTTCGCGCTCCCAGAGCACCGGCCCCTGCTCGATGTGCATCTCGAAGTAGCCCAGCCAGTCGCCGGCCGGAATGGCGTCGTCGGCAATGCCGGTGGCGTCGGCCTGCATGGTTTCCAGGGCGCGGGCCAGGCTAATGCCGCCGGCATCGGCGCGGGTCAGCCAGCCGTGGTCGAACGAGCCGGCCACCACCGTGCTGCCCAGGTAAGTGGTGTGGAAGCGCACGCCCTCCTCGTCGCTGAAAGCAATGAGCTCGACGTGAAACGGCAGCGGCGCTTGTTTGGCCAGCAGCTGCTCCAGCAAATCGAGGCCCATGAGCACACCCAGCGGGCCGTCGAACCGGCCGGCATTCACCACCGTATCGATGTGCGAAGCCAACACGAAGGTTTTGGCCCGGGGGTTGGGGCTCGCGAGCCGGGCGCGCAGGTTGCCGATGCCGTCGAGGCGGGTGGGCAGGCCGGCGGCTTCGCACCAGCTTTGCACCAGCGCGCGGCCCTGCAAAAAGGCGGGCGTGCCGAAGGTGCGCGTCACGCCGTCGGCCTCTTCGCTGATGGCGGCCAGCTCGTGAATGCGTTGCATGATGCGCTCGGCGCGGGAAGAATAATCGTGCGGCATGCAGCTAGCGGGTTAAGTAATTACCGTGGTCGAGGTGAAGGAAATCGGGGCGCTGGAAAACCAGCTCGCCGGCCAAAAAAGTTAATTCGACCACGCCCGTCAATTCCTGCCAAAGGTAAGGCGACACTTTGTGTTTGTGCTGAATCATTTCCTCGCGCACCACGAAGGTCTGCTCCGCATCAAAAACGATTAAATCGGCGTCGAAGCCGGGCGTAATCTGCCCTTTGCGGCTGGCCTGCCCGGCCAGCTTCGCGGGGTTGGCACTCAGCCAGCGGGCCAGGTTGCCCAGGCTGGCCCCGCGCCGGCGGGCAGCCGTCCAGAGCACCGGCAGGGCCAGCTGTAGCGAGGCAATGCCGCCCCAGGCGGTGGTAAAATCGCCGCTGGCCAGCTGCTTGAGGTCGGGCGGGGCGGGCGAATGGTCGGTGGCCACGAAGTCGATGATGCCGCTTTGCAGGGCGGCCCAGAGCTGCTCGTTATTCATTTTTTCGCGGATGGGCGGCGCGCACTTAAACTGGGTTTGCCCGTCGGCAATGTCTTCGGCATTGAAGTAGAGGTAGTGCTGGCCGGTTTCCACCGTCAGCGGCAGGCCCCGGGCTTTGGCAGCCGCAATGGGCGCGATGGAATCGGCCGACGACAGGTGCACGATGTGGACCGGGCAGTTGAACTCCTCGCACAAGCGAATCATCATTGCAATGGCGTCGTCCTCCCACTTTTTGGGGCGCGAGGCCAGGTAGTTGGGGTACGAGCGGTGGTCGTTCTGTTTCCAGTCGTCATTGTCTTCCGACAGCTCGCAGTGCACCAGCAGCGGCAGCCGGTGCCGGGCCAGAATCGGCATTACGCGCCGCAGGTCGTCCTCCGTGGCATTGGGAAAGTCATCAATCCCGGAATGCGTGAGAAATGCCTTGAAGCCGAGCACACCGGCCGCAATCAGCGGCTCGATTTCGGCCGCGTTGCCCGGCACCACGCCGCCCCAGAAACCGACGTTGCAGTGCAGCTGGCCCTTCGTTGCGGCCTTTTTCAGGTCCAGGTTGGCCACCGAAGTCGTGACCGGGGCCGAGTTCAGCGGCATATCCACCAGCGAGGTGAGGCCGCCGGCCAGCGCAGCACGGGTAGCCGTGTCGAAGCCCTCCCAGTCGGTGCGCCCCGGCTCGTTGATGTGCACGTGCGGGTCGATGACGCCGGGCAGCACGGCGTGGTTGCCCACGTCGATAAGCGAGTCGGCCGAAACTTCGGCCTCGTAGGGCAGCAGGGCGCTGATGCGGCCGTTTTCGAGGAGAATGGTGGCGGCGCGCTCGCCCTCGGGCGTGACGACGCGCTGGCTGCGCAAAGCAAGAGTTGACATAGTAGCGGATTTTGGCGCTAAATTGGGGGCTTTTTCCCGGTTTAATTAATTAGGGAGCGGAAAACAGCAGAACGTCATGCTGAGCTTGCCGAAGTATCTCGCGTGCCGCAGTAATCCATGCGATTGAGTTACTACCACACGCGAGATGCTTCGCTACGCTCTGCATGACGTTCTGAATCATTCGCATCCTACCCCAGATTCCCCGCTTAACCTCATGGTTCAATACGTTACCCTGTTTGCCCTGCTGCTCACGTTTCTGCTGCTGCTGGGCGTCATTTTCGCCTTGCAGCGCGTAGCCAAAACCCGGCCCGATGGCGGCGTGGTGGGCGAGAACGGCTCCACGCTGGCCGGTTACTCCTACCTATTGATGCTGCTGGCGGTGCTCGCGGCCGTGGGCGTTGCCTGGGTGCTGGCCCGCGACACGCCCTGGGCCGGCCACATTCTGGAGTGGCTCAACATTGTGGTACGCCTCATGCACATCACCTTCGGCATCGCCTGGATTGGGGCCTCGTTTTACTTCGTATTTCTGGAAAACGCCCTCAACCGCACCGACAACGTGCGCCCCGAGCTGGCCGGCAACCTCTGGGCCGTGCACGGCGGCGGCTTCTACTACCTGGAGAAGTATAAGTCGGCCCCGCCGGTGATTCCCAAAAGCCTGCACTGGTTCAAGTACGAGGCGTATTTCACCTGGCTCTCGGGCTTCAGCCTGCTGTTCGTGGTGTACTACTTCAACGCCAGCTCGATGCTGATTGACCCGCGCGTGCTCGACATCTCGCCGCTGGCGGGCGTGGGCCTCGGGGTGGGCTCGTTTGTGGTGGCCTGGCTGATTTACGACGGGCTGTGCCGCACGCCGCTGGTACGCAGCCAGTGGTTTATGGTGATTGGGTTCATCATCGCCACCGCATTCGCGTTTTTCTATGCGCAGGTGTTCAGCGCCCGGGCGGCCTACCTGCACTTCGGGGCCATGCTGGGCACGCTCATGGTGGGCAACGTCTATTTCACCATCATTCCGGCCCAAAAGGCGATGGTGAAAGCCGCTACCGGGGGCACGTTTCTCGACCCGCAGCTGGGCAAAAATGCCCTGGCCCGCTCGCTGCACAACAACTACTTCACCCTGCCCGTGCTGTTCGTGATGGTGAGCAACCACTTCCCCAGCACCTTCGGGCACGCCTACCCGTGGGCCATTCTGGCGGCCATCACCCTGGGCACGGCCGG
Source organism: Bacteroidota bacterium (assembly GCA_030853845.1). Taxonomy (GTDB): domain Bacteria; phylum Bacteroidota; class Bacteroidia; order Cytophagales; family Hymenobacteraceae; genus Hymenobacter. The sequence goes on from JALYUI010000723.1 coordinate 5,428, forward strand.
CGTGAAGCACTGGCTGAACCTGCGTGAAAAGCACCAGACCGACACCGCCGTGTGGGTGCTGCCCGCCGCCGTGGCCCTGCTGCTGGGCGTGGTGTTCGTAACGGCCCCGCCCGCGCAATCGGGCGGCGCGGCCGCCGCCAACTGCACCCAGCAGGTGAGCATGAGCCAGGTGAATATGATTGTGCAGAAGCGCTGCATCCAGTGCCACTCAAAAAACCCGACCGATGACGTCTTCAAATCGCCCCCGAACGGCGTGGTGTACGACACGCCCGAGGACATCATCCGCCTCAAGGATAAAATCATGCAGCGCGTGGTGGTGACCAAGACCATGCCCCAGAACAACAAAACCCAGATAACCCAGGAAGAGCGCGACCTGATTGGGTGCTGGATTGCGCAGGGCGCGAAAAATCAGTGAGCAGTGAGCAGTGAGCAGTGAGCAGTGAGCAGTGAGCAGTGAGCAGTGAGCAGTGAGCAAAAGGAACGTCATGCTGAGCTTGCCGAAGCATCTCTACCGCTTCTTTTGGGCTTTTCTAACGAAGCGGTAGAGATG
>JALYUI010000475.1 GCA_030853845.1 Bacteroidota bacterium
AACATCCCGCTCACCTACGTGCTCGATGAGGAGGATTTCGTGCTCAACGAAACCAAGTACCTCGTGCTCACCTACGGCGCGCCCCTTGAAGCCTCGCTGGAAAGCACCGCCGAGCAGTTTTTGCTGAGTACCGCCGCCTACTGGCGCGGCTGGGTGAAAAGCACCAGCATCGGCAACTTCCACCAGGCGCAGGTTATTCGCTCGGCTTTGGCTCTGAAAATTCATCAGTACGAAGACACCGGGGCCGTGATTGCGGCCACCACCACCAGCCTGCCCGAGGCGCCCGGCAGCACCCGCAACTGGGACTACCGCTTCTGCTGGATGCGCGACACCTACTACATCCTCACTGCCTTCAACAATATCGGCCACTTCGAGGAGCTGGAGCGTTACTTCCACTTCATCGCCAACATCAGCACCAAGGTGAAGGACAAATTCCATCCGCTCTACGGCATCGGCGGGGCCTCGGAGCTCACGGAAACGGAGCTGCCGCTGGCCGGCTACCTCGGCAACCAGCCCGTGCGCATCGGCAACGATGCTTACACCCACATTCAGAACGACGTGTACGGGCAGGTGCTGGTGGCGCTGCTGCCGCTCTACGTCGACTGCCGCTTCCGCGACCCCGAGCGCGTGGCCCCGCTGGGGCTGGTGGAGGAATGCCTGCGCCTCATCGAAACCACCATGGACCAGCCCGACGCGGGCCTCTGGGAGTTCCGCCACATTGCCCAGAAGCACTGTTACACCTACCTCTTCCACTGGGCCAGCAGCCACGCCGCCCGCCGCGTAGCCCAAAGCCTGGGCGACACGAAAATGGAAGCCCGCGCCACCCGCCTACTCAGCCTGGCCCAGGAGCGCCTCGAAGAGTGCTTCAATGCCGAGCGCGGCGTGTACACCAACGCCATCGGCTCGCCCCACCTCGATGCCAGCACCATTCAGCTCATCACGATGGGCTACCTCGACCCGTCGTCGGAGCGGGCCAAGCACCACCTGGCCGAGCTGGAAAAGGAGCTGATGACGCCCGAAGGCCTGTTTTACCGCTACCGCCACCCCGACGATTTCGGCACGCCCGAAGCCACGTTCCTCATTTGCTCCTTCTGGTACGTGGAGGCGCTGGCCTGCGTCGGCCGCGTGGACGAAGCGGTGGCCGAGTTCGAAAAGCTGACCAAATACGCCAAATCACCTCGGCCTGCTTTCGGAGGACGTGGACGCTAAAACCGGCTCGCAGTGGGGCAACTTCCCGCAGGCCTACAGCCACGTGGGCCTGGTAAATGCCGCCCACCGCATCGCCCAGCGGCTCGATAAGCCCAGCTTCGTAGGGTAGCAGGAGTCAGATTAGGATATAAGTAGAAGCAGAACGTCATGCTTCGACAAGCGGACGCCAGATGAAGCATGATGTTCTGCTATCCCTATAACCCCATCCTAATCGTTCAGCCCCTTGCCCTGCAAAATCAACGGCCCGCATTTCTCCACCCGCGCCTCCCGGGTTTTGGCCTGCTTGGGAGCCGAAAAATAAAGGTTATAGGCGCGTTGCCGCCCGGGTGTCAGGGCCTGGAAAGCCGATTTTAACGCAGGAGTTTCCGCCAGTTTTTGTTGGAATTCCTCCGCCAAATCAAGCGCCGCCGTTTTTTTAAAATCGACTTTCAGGCCCGCCTGCTCTACTTCGATGGCTTCGTGAACATAAGCCTTTAAGGTCTTCTCCAGCTCAGTTATTTCCTGCGTGTTGGTGAAGCGTACCTGCCGCGCCGCCTGCGTGTCCTTCGTTTGCTGAATCAGGATGCCTTGCGCATCCTGCAACAAGACTCCCTTGACAAACAGTATCGCCGCGTATTCCTTAAAAACGTGAATCAGCGCAATGTTGCGCTGCTGAAACGTGTAGCAGGGCACGCCCCACTTCAGCTCCTCCGTCAGGCCACAGTCCAGAACGAGCATTCGCAAGGTTTCCAGCTCCTGCTGCCACTTCTCGGATTTGCTGAAATACCAGTCCACTTTCGGGTTGCGTGGGGTCGGGGTCATGGGAGGGTTGTTCATGTGGTGGGCGAGGATAGGTAATCCGGCTTTAAAAAGTTTAGTGTTAGCGCTGAATATGTGGCAGAACGGCGTAGAGACGCATATTTGCGTCTTGTCCTTGAATGAAATCGTCTGATGGTGCTCCCGCAAGCCGTTCAACGACGAGGCGCAAATAAGCGTCTCTACGCACAAGTACAGAATTTACAAACAGCCCCACTAAAAAGCAGGCAGGAACAAGATAACAGCCCTGATGTGAAATCTAGACTGCGCCGACTCTGCGGCGGCAAAGAGTTTCCCAGAACCAAAGCCATCAAATAGTTGCTGGTTGAAGGCACAGTTCCACGCCGTCGCACGGGCTTACTCGCCCGGGCCATCAGCGGCGCTTTTCAACGGGTGGATGAAACCAGCCCGACCCACCTCCAAACCACTCGCCGATTGCAAACGCAAACTTTTGGACGAAATTTGCCTTTCAGTAATCCGTAATAAAAATCCCTATCCAGATGCAAGACAACCTCGGCACCCCGCCCCCCGAAAATTCCATCCTCTACGAGCTGAACGACCCCGCTGCCCAGTGCCCCTTCCTCAACGGCGAGATGAAGCAGACCGCCGGTAGCGGCCGCACCAACCGTGAGTGGTGGCCCAACATGCTCAAACTGAGCATCCTGCGCCAGCACTCCGAGCTGGCTGACCCCATGGGCAAGAGCTTCGACTACGCCAAGGAGTTCAATTCTCTGGATTTGAACGCCGTGAAACAGGAACTGCACGAGCTGATGACCAACTCGCAGGACTGGTGGCCGGCCGACTATGGCAACTACGGCCCCTTCTTCATCCGCATGGCCTGGCACAGCGCCGGCACCTACCGCATCACCGACGGGCGCGGCGGCAGCGGCGCGGGAACCCAGCGCTTCGCCCCCCTCAACAGCTGGCCCGACAACGCCAACCTCGACAAGGCGCGCCTGCTGCTCTGGCCCATCAAGCAGAAGTACGGCCGCAAAATATCCTGGGCCGACCTCATGATTCTGGCCGGCAACTGCGCCCTGGAGGTCATGGACTTCAAGCCCTTCGGCTTCGCCGGCGGCCGCGAGGACGTGTGGCAGCCCGCCGAAGACGTGTACTGGGGTGCCGAAACTGAGTGGCTGGGCGATAAGCGCTACGCCGCCGGCAAGCGCGAGCTCGAAAACCCCCTCGCCGCCGTGCAGATGGGCCTCATCTACGTGAACCCCGAAGGCCCCGACGGCGAGCCCGACCCCGCCCGCTCGGCCCACGACATCCGCGAAACCTTTGGCCGCATGGCTATGAACGACGAGGAAACCGTGGCCCTGATTGCCGGCGGCCACACCTTCGGCAAAACCCACGGCGCGGCCTCGCCCGCCGAGTACGTGGGCCGCGAGCCCGCCGGGGCCGAGCTGGCCGAAATGAGCCAGGGCTGGCGCAACACCTATGGCAAAGGCCACTCCGAGCACACCATTACCAGCGGCCTCGAAGGGGCCTGGACGAGCACGCCCGCCAAGTGGAGCCACGACTACTTCAACTACTTGTTCGGCTACGAGTGGGAGCTGACCAAGAGCCCCGCCGGTGCCCACCAGTGGCGCCCGGTGCACGACGGCGGCGCGGGCACCATCCCCGATGCCCACGACCCGGCCGTGAAGCACGCCCCCTTCATGCTCACTTCGGACCTCGCCCTGCGCGTGGACCCCGCGTATGAGAAGATTTCGCGCCGCTTCCACGAGCACCCCGAGCAGTTTGCCGACGCCTTCGCCCGCGCCTGGTACAAGCTCACGCACCGCGACATGGGTCCCAAGGAGCGCTACCTCGGCCCCGAGGTGCCCGCCGAAGAGCTGCTGTGGCAGGACCCTCTCCCGACCATCGACTACCCCCTGATTGACGCGCAGGACATGGCTGCCCTCAAAGGGAAAATCAAGGCGGCTGGCCTGTCGGTAGCGCAACTGGTCGCCACCGCCTGGGCGTCGGCATCGACTTACCGTGGCTCCGACAAGCGCGGCGGCACCAACGGTGGCCGCCTGCGCCTGGCCCCCCAGCGCTACTGGGAAGTGAACAACCCATCCCAACTATCGACCGTGCTGAACAAGCTTGGTGGTATTCAGCAGGCGTTCAATACCGCCCAGGGCGGCGGCAAGCAGGTTTCGATGGCCGACCTCATCGTGCTGGCCGGCGTGGTCGGCATCGAGCAGGCGGCCCAGGCGGCCGGCCAGGCCATCACGGTGCCCTTCACTCCCGGCCGGGCCGATGCCTCGCAGGAGCAGACCGACGTGGTATCGTTCGCGGCCCTGGAGCCATCGGCCGATGGCTTCCGCAACTACCTGCACTCGCGCCACCGCGCGGCGGCCGAGGAGCTGCTGATTGACAAAGCCCAGCTGCTGACCCTGACCGCCCCCGAACTGACGGTGCTGTTCGGGGGCCTGCGCGCCCTCAACATCAACACCGATGGCTCCGACAGCGGCGTCTTCACCACCCACCCCGGCGCGCTCACCAACGACTACTTCGTGAACCTGCTCGACCTGGGCACCACTTGGGCCAGCACCTCCGATGCGCAAAACCGCTTCGAGGGCCGCGACCGCAAAACCGGCCAGGTAAAATGGACCGGCACCCGCGTCGACCTGATTTTCGGCTCGAACTCCGAGCTGCGCGCCCTGGCCGAAGTCTACGCCTGCGCCGACTCCCAGGAGAAATTCGTGCAGGACTTCGTCGCCGTCTGGACCAAGGTGATGAACCTCGGCCGGTTCGATTTGGCGAAAGGGTAGAGATACCCGCCCGCGCTTCCGCTCCGCAAGTTGCGGCAGTAGCTAATGCGACAAAAGAAACGCCCCGTAACGGATTCGTTGCGGGGCGTTTTGTTGGCTTATCAAATGGATTGCAAGCTAGGCTCAATCTTAAATGTCTAGTACTACTTTATACCAAAATTTCTGTAGCCATCAAAAACTTGACTTGTCTCAAAATAATATACTCTCCTACCTTCATCAGTCTTTACTTCCATTTTATCGCATATGCCATTATTTCTATCAAGAGTCTGCTTTAACAATTCAGCGCCTAGCATTTGCAGGATAAAATATTCTTCTGCAATTTGAATTACTGGCCAGGCAGTTGCACAAGACTTGCCGTCACCATTTTTGACAATTGAATTTAGAAGCCCAAACTGAATCGCCTTGTATTGTGAGGCTTTAGCTGTATCACCGACAATCTTATAAGTTTGCCGAAGTATTTTGTGTGCAATCATGCTGGTATAATCAATGCTCAACATCCTTTGAGTTAGCTCGATTATTTCCTGATAATTCTTCTTGCCCATTTCGGAATACATTTCTTTTTTCAAACGCTCAAACTCATCAAAACTTTTCGAAGCGACTTTAAACTGTTCGCTTTTTATAAAGCTTTTTCGGAGTTCTTGATAGTTTATGTTTGTCTGTCCAGCCTCAAGCATTTTCACTAGTTCCGAATATCTGTCGTCAAAGTTCGGCACAGCAATTTGAGCGCTTGCTTGCCCGAATGACGACGAGGCATAAAATAACAGCATGATAAATGATAATAATTTTCTTGTCATATAATATTCCATATTAAAAAAATTTCCGAATTATTACGCCGAGCTTGAAGTCTTCGTAGCCTTCCTCAAAGGCTTCGCGGGCGTCGGTGCCCCGGGCGCCATATTGGTGGTCGATGAATTCGTCGAGGTCGAGTAATCCGAAATCGCCCATAGAAAATTAGCTGAATTTGGGAATGCCTACGGTTTTAAGAATGTGGT
>JALYUI010000725.1 GCA_030853845.1 Bacteroidota bacterium
GGATTACTTACTGCACGCGAGATGCTTCGGCTGCGCTCAGCATGACGTTCTATTTGGGCAAGGTGCTCATGGCTACGGCAGCGCCGTGAACCGCGCGGCCGGCGCGGGGTCTTGGCCCGGCCGCCACACCATCGCCTGCCCACTCTCCACGATGATGGCCGAGCTGGCCAGTCCCAGAAACAGCCCGTGCTCGACCATGCCCGGAATCGGGAGCAGCTCGGCGGCCAGGGCAGCGGGGTCGGCAATGGCCTCAAAATGGCAGTCGACGAGCAGGTTGCCCTGGTCAGATTGGGCGGGTTCGGCGGGGTTGGTCTTGCTCATGCGCAGCACGGGCGCCCCCCCGAGGCCGGCCACGGCATCCAGCACCCAGGGCAAGGCGAAGGGCACTACTTCGAGCGGCAGCGGGAAGCGGCCGAGCTGCCGCACCGCCTTGGTGGAGTCGGCCACGATGAGCAGGTAATCGGAAGCGGTGGCGATGACCTTTTCGCGCAGCAGCGCCCCGCCTCCACCTTTTATCAGGCGTAATTGGGCGTCGAGCTCGTCGGCCCCGTCCACGGTCAGGTCGAAGCGCAGGCCCCGGCGGGGCTCCAGCAGCGGGATGCCGACTTCGCGGGCCAGCTCGTCGCTGGCGCGTGAGGTGGCCGTGGCCTGGATGCGCAGGCCCTCGTCGCGCACCCGCTGGCCCAGCAGCCGGATGAAGGGCGCGGCCGTGCTGCCCGTGCCCAGGCCCACCACCATGCCCTCGCGCACCCAGCCCACCGCAGTGCGGGCGGCCAGCATTTTTTCAGCGGATAAATCGACGGCGGGAGTGATTGGGGATGCAGACATGAGAAATACTGAGTAATAAATCAGCTGGCCGGAATGGCGGTTCAGGAAACAAGGCAAACGGGCGGGCACAACCCACCCAGCGAAAACGCGGGCCGCCATACCGGGCCAAAAGTAGCCCCGGATTGCCTGAGTCCCGGCGAATCGCGCCATCCACGCAGGCATTTTTTGTGGCTCCAAAGCCCGGCTGCCGCTGGAATTTCCTTGCCGGAATAACCAATCAGCTTTCCCGCAGTGTTCGCAGTAGTATCCACCGGAAAAGGGCACTGCGAACACTGCGCAGACCACTGCGAACACTGCGAACACTGTGGGAAATGACGTTGGCTCCCGTATCGGTTGGCACAACCCCGGCATTTGCCGTAGCTTGAGACACTTTTGCCGCCCCCGCTTCGCTGTCCTTCATGCTGAATTCCCTGCTCCGCTCCTCCCGTCGGCCGTATTCAAGGCGGCCATCCAATTCATTAACAGTACTCATTAGCCTGGCTACGGTTGGGCTGGCAGGCTGCGGCCGGCCCGCCACCACAGCCGTGCCCAAAGACTACCTGCTTTATGTGGGCACCAACCTGGGCGGGGCGCAGGACAGCAGCATTTTCCTGTACCGGGTGAATGCCAGCACCGGGGCCTTCACCCGGCTGAGCGCGCAGCTGGGTGGGGCCAGCCCCACCTACCTCACGGTAGCGCCCGGACGCCGCTTCCTCTACGCCGTGAGCGAAACCACCACCTTTCGCGACGCGCCCAGCGGGGGCGTGAGCACCTTTGCCGTCGACCCGCACACCGGGGCGCTGAAGCTGTTGGCGCAGCAGCCCTCGGGCGGCGGCGCGCCCTGCTACATCAGCCTCGACCACACGGGTAGAAATGCGCTGGTGGCCAACTACGTGGGCGGCAACGTGAGCCTGCTGCCGGTAGCGGCCGATGGCCGGCTCGGTCCGCCCACCACCGACCAGCACACCGGCCACGGCCCGCACAAAAACCAGAATGCCTCGCACGCCCACTGCCTGCTGCCCGACCCCACCAACAAGTTTGCCTTCGCCGTGAACCTGGGCACCGACCAGGTAGTGGGCTACCGCCTTAATGTAACTGGCCACCAACTCACGCGCCTGCCCGAGCCGGCCTTCGTAGCCAAGCCCGGGGCCGGGCCGCGCCACCTCACCTTCCACCCCAACGGCCGGCAGGCCTACCTCATCAACGAGCTGAACTCGACCATTACCACGCTGGGCTACGACGCGGCCACCGGGCACTTCCGCGAGCTGCAAACGGTATCGGCCCTGCCGGCCGGCTACGCGGGCGAAAATGCCTGCGCCGACGTGCACGTGTCGCCCAACGGGCTGTTTCTCTACGCTTCCAATCGCGGCCACAACAGCATTGCAGTGTTTGCCATCGACAGCGGCAATGGCACGCTGGTACCCATTCAGGATGTGGACTGCCAGGGCAAAACCCCGCGCAACTTCACCCTCGATGCGGGCGGCCGCCTGCTGCTGGTGGCCAATCAGAATTCCAACAATGTGGTCAGCTACCGCGTCGACCCGCTTTCGGGGCTGCTCACGCCCACCGGACAAAGCACGGCCGTGCCCTCGCCCATGTTCCTGGGCGTGGTCGAAGATTTCCGGAAATAGGGCGGCCCTGCATCCCGGCCGCGCAACACGCGGCAAGCCCAGCCGTAAGCGGCGCAGCCGACGGCTGTTCGCGGCTACATCTGCCCTGCTATATATGGCCAACTTCGACCCGCTGCCCAGCACCCGCGAGGTGCAGTTGCCGCTTTACGTGCGCGCCCCGCTCATTCTGCTGGGGCTGGCGCTGGTGGTGTTCACGCTGCACGTGGCCAGCGAAATCATTTTCCCGCTGTTTTTCGCGGCCATTTTCGCCATCATGCTGCACCCGGTCGAGCAGTGGCTGATTCGGCACCGCGTGCCGCAGCTGCTGGCCATTTCGCTCACGGTGGTGCTGGGGGTGGCGGCCGTGGTCGGGCTGGTCTATTTCATCAGCATGGAAGCCGCGCAGCTGTCGGACCAGATGCCGATGTTCAAGAAGAAATTTGCCGAAACCACAGCCGACGTGCACGAATGGCTGCAAAACCGCTTCGGCCTGAGCGACCAGAAGCTACAGGGCTGGGTGAGTGAAGCCGGCACCAAGGCCCAGAGTCTGCTGGGGGGCACGCTCGCGGCGGTGTCGGGGCTGGTGGTCACGTTCACGCTCATTCCGGTGTACATTTTCCTGCTGTTTCTGTATCAGAAGCGCTTGGTCGATTTTGTGGTGCAGGCTTTTTCGGGACACCGGCGCGATGCCGGCGTGAGCGAGGTGCTGCGCGAGAGCAAGGCCGCCATCCAGAGCTACATGGTGGGCCTGCTGATTGAGGGCAGCATCGTGGCCGCCCTCAACGTGACGGCCCTGTTTATTATCGGGGTGCCCTACGCGCTGCTATTGGGCGTGATGGGGGCGCTGCTCAACTTCATTCCCTACATCGGCGGCATTATTGCCATTGCCCTGCCCATGCTCATGGCCTTCGTGGCAAAGGATGGCTACGGCCACTCGGCGGCGGTGCTGGGAGCTTATGTGGTTATTCAGTTTGTTGATAACCACTTTCTGATTCCACGCATCGTGGCCTCTAAAATTCAGGTGAATGCGCTCGTGGCCATTGTGGGCGTGCTGGTGGGCAACGCCATTGGCGGCGTGGCAGGCATGTTTCTGGCCCTGCCAGTAATTGCTATTCTGAAGATTATTTTCGACCGGATTGAGTCGCTTAAGCCCTGGGGCATGTTGCTCGGCGATGAGGAAACCCCGCGCGGTCGCAAAATCAACCCCACCAAAAACCAGGTACTGCACGCCGAGGGTAAAGACTAGCCCTGCACCTGCGCCAGCCAGGCTTCGGCTTCGTCGAGGGCCGCGAAACGCCGAAACTGTAGCCCCGCTGGCGCCGCCGCTACCACCGACTGCGTGGAAAGGCGGTGCAACGGGTTAGCGCCTTCCACGATGGCGCAGTAGCGCGCCCCGGCCTGGCTGATGGCGCGCGGAATCCAGTTAGTGGTGAGCCACTCCTGGGCCGGCCCGGCAATGGGCGTGCGCTGCCCATGATAAGAGAGGATTTTGAAGATGCCCGTACGCAGCATCAGGCGCAGCGTTTGCTCGTAGAACTCCTGAATGGTAGCCAGCGAGGCGCGCTCAGCCGACCACGCCAGGCGCACCACCCCGGCCGCTCCCTGGTAGAAAAGCTGGCCGGCTTCGTTCTGAAAGGACAGGGTTTCCGATTGGCGCGACGAAAACAGACTCATACAAGGCGGGGGAAATGACGGCCACCATCCACATTACGGTCTGGCAACGGACAAATTTACGCCCAAACAGCGGGGCCGCGCAACAAAACTGTGCCCTGGCCTGCCAGCCCCGGCGGCCTGCGGTACCGTTGGCTAAACGCCGGCCTCGGAGGCAGCAGATTAGCATTAATCATGTTAAAAAGCAGGCACCACCGCTGAAAAACGGGGAGGGACTCCAAGGCCAAAAAGTTAACATTGTTTTTTGCATATATTTAACTATTTTTACACCCCCACCCTTTCAGATAACACCCTAAAGCCCCTGTGCCGATGTCTACCTCCTGCCCGGTTTGGTTTATCCCCTTCACGCGCCAGCACGCCCGGCTGGCCGACATCATCACCACCCTCGACAACGCGGGGCTGGAGCTGCTGGCCCGCCGCCCGCACGATGTCATCGCGGGGCCGGGCATTCTGTTCCTCGATACCGATTCGGACCTTGCCGCCGTGGCCGATGCCCTGGCCGAACTCCCGCTCGAAATCCGGGCCAACGTGCTGGCCGTGAGCGTCGGCCAGCTGCCTGGCCCCAGCACCTGGGCGCTGCTGCGCAGCGGCGTGGCCGACGTTTTTTCGTGGTTCGACGTGGACCATCCGGTCGACATCGTGACCTCGCGCCTGCGCTACTGGCTCGACCTGGATGCGACCGTGGCCGAGCTGCAAACCCGCCTGGTGGGCGGCAGCATGCGCTGGCGCGAAACCCTGCGGCAGGTAGTCGACATGGCCCATTCGAGCTGCCAGATATTGATAACCGGCGAAAGCGGTACCGGCAAAGAGCTGGTGGCCCAGGAAATTCACCGCCTCGACCGGCGGCCCACCAAGCGCGACTGCGTGGTGGTGGACTGCACCAACCTGATTCCGGGCCTGTCGGGCAGCGAGCTGTTCGGCCACGAAAAGGGGGCTTTCACCAACGCCATCAGTACCCGCGACGGGGCCGTGGCCCTGGCCCACGACGGCACGCTGTTTCTCGATGAGCTGGGGGAGTTGCCGCTGCCGCTCCAGGCCGAGTTTCTGCGGGCCTTGCAGGAGGGCACCTACAAGCGGGTGGGTAGCAATACCTGGCGGCAGGCCCGCTTCCGGCTGGTGAGCGCCACCAACCGCGACCTGCTGGCCGAGGTACAGAAGGGCACGTTCCGGCAGGACTTGTACTACCGCGTGTCGGGCTGGACCTGCCACCTGCCCCCGCTACGCGAGCGCAAAGAAGACATTCAGCCCCTGGCCGAGCATTTTTTCACCCAGCAGCACGGCATCCGACAGCCCATCGACCGGCAGGTGTACGATTTCCTGCTGTTGCGCGACTACCCCGGCAACGTGCGCGAGCTGCAGCAGCTCGTGACGCGCATTGCCAGCCGCCACCTCGGCGAAGGCCCCATTACCATCGGCGACATTCCGCGCGCCGACTGGCCCGACTTCGCCCGCCTGGGCGTGGCCACCCCCACCGGCGACGAGCTCGAAGCCGGCGTCACCACCCTGCTCTACCAAGGCCTGGGCCTGAAGGAAATCAAAGACCAGGTCACGGAAATTGCCAAGAAAGTAGCCATCACCCACGAGCACGGCAACCTGAAGCTGGCCGCCATGCGCCTGCGCTGTAGTGAGCGCATTTTACAGATGCACCGCCGCGACGAGCCGGATGGGCTGCTAAGGCTGGCGTAAACCCGCACGTCTGCACGGCCGCACGCCGTAGCCCGCAGCCTTTGCTGCGGCCCTCCCGGCTAGCCCACACCGTAGCCACCGTAGCCCGCAGCCTTTGCTGCGCCCCCCGGCTAGCCCACACCGTAGCCCGCAGCCTTTGCTGCAACCCTCCGGACAATCCTCAGAATCGTTACCTTGGGGACTTTATTTACTGCCCGTTCTCGCGTACCGCAGCAAAGGCTGCGGGCTACGGCGCGGGCTACGACTGCTATGCTCATTCAATACCGCCGCTTTCTACCCCACATTCACCCGCCGGGAGCAGCGCTGTTCCTCACGATGCGGCTGGCGGGTTCGCTGCCCCAGGCTGTCGTGGATGAGCTGCTGGAAACCCCGCTCGACTACCGCCAGCAGTTTGTGCATTTTGAGGCGCAGCTCGAAGCCGGTGGCTGTGGCCCAATCTGGCTGAAACAGCCGGCCGTGGCTGAGTTGGTACTATCCGGCCTCCAACGCCAGCACGCCAATGGCCACTACGAGTTGCTGGCGGCCTGCGCCATGCCCAATCATTTGCACTTGGTGCTGCGGCTACCGGATACGGCCGACGAGTCATTCTTTCGAGTGATGCAGCGTTTCAAAAGCGCCACCGCCATACAGGCCAACCGTCTGCTGGGCCGCTCGGGCCGCTTCTGGCAGCACGAAACTTTCGACCACGCTATCCGGGAAAGCCAACCCGATGCTTTGCTGAAAGCCATTCGCTACACGGCCTACAACCCTGTGAAAGCCCGGTTTTGCCCACACTGGCAGCAATGGCCGGGCACCTTCGTGGCAGCTGAGTGGCACGAGCTACTGGAGCCCGCACCGTAGCAACGTCGTAGCCCGCAGCCTTTGCTGCGGTACGTTCAACGTTTCTCCGTTCTCATGGGCCGCAGCAAAGGCTGCGGGCTACGGCGCGGGCTACGCTTTGCCCACCAGCCAGGGGTCGCGCCACTCGTTGGCCAGCGGCTCGGCAGTCACACTCACGCGGCGGGCAACACCCGGCCCCACCTCTTGCCGCACCCGGCCAATGAGCTTCAGCAGGTTGCCGGCCAGCACCTGCTGGGCATCGCCCGGCGAGAGGTGCAGAGCTTTAATTTTGCCTAATTCCACGCCGGGGTGCAACCAGGGGCCATCGGAGCCGAAGAGGAACTTGTCCGCGCCGGCCCGCGCCACGGCCCGCTCCAGGATGTCGAAGCGGCGTACGCCCGAGGTGTCGGTGTAGATGTTGGGGCAGCGCACGAGGTAGTCGATTAGGCCGGCCTGAGCGCGCCAGTCATCCGAAAAAGAGCCCAGGTGCGGGATGATGAAATTGACGTCGGGGTATTGGGTGGCCAGCAGGTCGACCACCGAGATTTCGCCCACCACGTCGTAGAGCACCGGCAGGCGGAAGGCCCGCGCCACGTCGCACACCTCGCGGCTGATGCGCGCATCGTAGCGGTGCAGCTTGATGCCCACGAAACCGTATTCCTCCACGGCGGTGCGCACCATGTCGAGCACCCGGCCGCGGTCGCGCTGGGCGTGCACGAAGGCGAAGCCGTAGAACCGCTCCGGCTGCTGGTGCACCAGCTGGGCCACCTGCCGGTTGGCCACGGCATAGTCGGAATGAAACGCGGCAAACAGCACGGTGCGCTCAATGCCCGCCTCGTCGGCCCAGGCCAGGTAGGGTTTCAGGGGCGCGTCGGTATCCCAGGGGCCGGTGAGGCCGTCGCCGCGCCCGGCGTGGCAGTGGCAGTCGATGATGAGCATGGCGTTAGCAAGGGGGATGAGGGGATGAGGGGATGAGGGGATGAGGGGATGAAAAGAACGTCATGCTGAGCTCGTCGAAGCATCTCTACCGCTTCGTTGAATCGATTGGATTACTACTGCGGTAGAGATTCTTCGACGAGCTCAGCATGACGTTCTGTATTGCCTGAGCCGCCGCCCAGCTCCCGCATAAAGGCCAGGTTGGTTTGGATGCCGCGCCAGAAATTGGGCAGGTACAGAAACTCGTCGGGACCGTGCTTGTGGTCGTCGGGTAGGCCGAAGCCCATGAGCACGGTTTTCAGGCCCAGCGCTGCTTCCAGCAGCCCGGCTACCGGAATAGTGCCGCCCGAGCGTTGCAGCACCGGCGCACGCCCGAACCCGGCCACGTAGGCCCGCGCGGCGGCGCGCATGGCCGGGTGGCCGGGCGTTACCTCGTAGGGCGGCGCGTGCAGCTGGGCCACGAGCGTGGCCCGCACCTGCGGCGG
>JALYUI010000760.1 GCA_030853845.1 Bacteroidota bacterium
TCGGTGGCCAGCTCGGAGATTGAGAACATCCACACCACCGTAGAATCGGTGTTGCAACAAGCGCTGTTTCCGGCTGCTGAGCAGCGTAGCGCCGACAAAGAGGTGCTGCGCTATAGCGAGGCTATCCGGTGGGGGGCCGCGCAGCTGCCGCAACTTCCACTGGCATCGCGCATCATCGTGGGGATTCAGCAATTGTTGTTGGGAGCGGCCGAAGCCCGATACCGCGCCACCCCCAACCAGATAGTGAATTCGAGCACCGGCCAGGCTATTTACACGCCGCCGCCCGCTGCCCGGATTCCTGAGCTGATTAGTGATTGGGAGCACTACATTAATACGACTGATGCGGCCGCCGACCCGCTGTTGCGTTGCGTGGTGGGGCATTATCAGTTCGAAGCCATTCATCCGTTCGGTGATGGCAATGGGCGCACGGGCCGTATTCTGATGGTGTTGCAGCTGGTACAGGATGAGCTGCTGACCATGCCTATCCTCTTCATTAGCGGCTACATCAACCGGTACCGGCAGGACTACTACCGCCTGCTACTGGCCGTGACGACCCACGGCGAATGGGAAGCATTCATTCTGTTCATGCTGCGCGGGTTTGAGGAGCAGGCCCGCGAAACCAAGCAAACCTTACTGCGCGTGATGGAGCAGCTAGGGGAGTTTCGGCAGCGGGTGCGGGCGCTGCCCAAGCGGGTGCCGGGCGAACTAGCCGACCACCTTTTTGCCTTTCCGGTGACCACCCCGGTGCAGGCCGCCCGCGAATTGGGCATGACCTACAAAACCACTTCCCGGTACCTGACGGAGCTCGCCGCCGCCGGCCTGCTGGAGAACAAGCAGGTATCGCGGTTTCAGTTTTATCTCAACCGGCCACTGTTAGAGCTGCTAAATCGCTTGTAATTGCTCAGCCGCTCCTGATTCCGGTCGCTTTCCCGTACCTTGTTCACCGTGAAAAAATACGGATTCCTGCTGCTGCTCGTGCCCCTTTGCCTGGTGGCCCTGCGCGCCCAGGCCTGGGGCTTTTTCGGGCACCGGCTGCTGAACCGGCTGGCGGTGTATACCCTGCCGCCGGGCATGATTGGCTTCTACAAGGCCAACATCGAGTACCTGACCGTGAATGCCACCCGGCCCGACTCGCGCCGCCTGCTGGTGCCCGGCGAGGCCCCCAAGCACTTTCTCGACGTGGACCGCTACGGCGACAGCGCCGAGTTTAAGCTGCCCCGCAAGTATGCCGACGCCGTGGCCCGCTACGGGGAGGACTCGCTGCTGCGCCACGGCATTGTGCCCTGGAACGTGGTGATGATGAAAAACCAGCTCACCGCCGCCTTCAAGGCGAAGGATACCGACCGGATTCTGCGCCTCTCGGCCGACATGGGCCACTACATTGCCGATGCCTGCGTGCCGCTGCACACCACCCGCAACTACAACGGGCAGCTCACCAATCAGCGCGGCATTCACGGGCTGTGGGAGTCGCGCCTGCCCGAGCTGCTGAGCGCCGACTACGACCTGTTCAGCGGCCGGGCCGAGTACCTGCCCGACCCCACGGCCGCCATCTGGAGCGCCGTGATTCGCTCGCACGCGGCCGTCGATTCGGTGCTGCGCTTCGAAAAGCAGCTGACAGCCGAACTCGGCGACGACCAGAAATTCGGCTACGAGGAACGCGGCAGCAAGGCCATCCGCACCTACTCGCGCGATTTCAGCAAAGCCTACCAAGACCGCCTCAACGGGCAGGTGGAGCGGCAGCTGCGCTACGCCTCGGGCCTCATCGGCGACTTCTGGTTCACCTGCTGGGTAGATGGCGGCTCGCCCGACCTGCGCCAGCTGCAATCCGCACCCTCGCTGGCCGAGCAGCAGCGCCTGGAGCGCGAAGCCAAGGAAACGGCCGCCGCGCCCACCACGGGCAGCGCCCCGGGACACGATGAGTAGGCGGAAACAAGAACTTCATGCTCATCTACCCTCCTACGCCAGGGCTTCGGTCTGGTGCAGTATGTCTAAGTCGATAACGGCCACGCCGTCCTCGTCCACTTCATAGGCGCGGATGTAGCGGCGGTGCCACTCGATTTCATCGTGGGTATAGGAGTTGCGGGCGTGCACATCCTGGGCGAAAGTATCGTCGAAGCCTTTGAGCTGGACAATAATTTCGACATCGAGCCGGGTGTAATCGGCCGCGGCGAGGCTATGCAGGGGGCTTTCGGGGGTGATGTCGTGCACAATGGTCCAACTCAGGGGAAAGAAGCTGATGGCGCTGCGCTCCAGGGGCAGCACGGCATAGCGCTGGTCGTTGGTGGCCGCGTCGACGGTTTTGAGCAGCACGCGGCATTCGAGGTTGATGAGGATGTTGTTGCGCTGGTTGGCGATGCGGAACTGCAGGCAGGGTGTGCCATCGGCCCGACGGCTGATAATGGACGTACGGCTGAAGTGAATGCGCGCCGTGGGCCGCGAAAACCGCCCGTAGAGCAGGCCCGTGGCCAGCGCGAACGTGAGCACGCCCACCAGCGCCTCCAGGCTGCTGAGGAAGCCGGTGGCGTTGGTGCCGGGGTACACGTGCCCATAGCCGACGGAGGTGAACGTTTGCACCGAGAAGAACAGGGCGCTGAGAAAGTCCTGCACGCCGTTGCGCGGGGCAGCCACGCCGGGCAGGTCTTCGAGCCCCAGGGCCACGTAGGCCCCGGCGAAGGCCACGTTCAGCACCGTAAAAAACCCCACAACCAGTCCGATAAATGGCCACCAGTCCATCAGAATAAGCAATTGGTAGGGGTCGTGGCGGTGGGGGCCGCCGCGCCGCCGCACATTGAACGAGCCATCGTGGTTGATGGCCCGCCGGGTGCGGCGCGAGAACTTTTCGCCGATGCCGGGGTCGAGCGTCGTGGACATGAGGATGATTGGTGAAGTAATGGAAGCCGCACAACTCGCACGTCATGCTGAGCTTGCCTAAGCATCTCTACCGCAATACTACTCCCGAACCAATGGATTCCGGACGTTGGCAGGAGCCTTGGCCACGGCCCATAGCCCCGGTTCGCTTACTGGGCCTTCAGCACCCGCAGCACTTCGGTACGGCCGTCGGTGGCAAAGTGCAGATGCAGGGTGTACACGCCCTCGGGCAGCGTGGCCGTAGTCAGGCTCAGGTGCTGGGAACCCGCCAGGAGGGGCACGGGGGCACGTACTAGTACCTCGCGGCCCAGGGCATCGCGCAGCGTGAGGCCCACGGCCTGGGGGCGGCTTAGCTCGAAAGAGACAGCCAGCTCGGCCGTGAAGGGGTTGGGGAAAGCGGCAGTAGTGCTGGCCGGGCGGCTGGCGCGGGCCGGCAGCAGCTGCGCGAACGTGGTGAGCTGGCCCCAGCTTTCGGTGCCCTTGCGGTAGCCAATTAGCTCGGTAGTTGTGACCGAGAAACTCAGAAATTCTTCCTTCACCACGCCCAGGCCGGCCGCCGTCCACACATGATGGCCGTAATCAAGATTGCTGGTGTCGAGAAAGACGGTGCTATCGGGACTGGACGTGTAACAAGTCAAATAGTTAAAATGAGGCTGCAATAAGCGCTGATTGAAGCTGGTGGTGCGGTAAGCGGACAGATGAATGACCCCGGCAGTAGTGGAAGGAGGCGGCTGCGCCCAGAAGCTCGTGGGCTGGTCGAGGCCATCGGTAACGCGGGTGATGCGCAGCGTTTGCACGGTAGGCGCGCTCAGGGTGGGCGGGGTAAAGCAGTCGTCGCGCAGCAAATTGCGGCTGCGCAGCTGGTAGCGTAAGGTGTCGCCGTTGGTGCTGAGGGTGCGGCTGATAATACTGTCACGCGTCCACCGGTAACTGGTGCAGGCCGCCCCGGGGCCGAGGTAGACAACGCTGGTGGTTTTGCGCAGAAATACGTCGCCGGGCTGGAACGCGTACACCACGAACGCGCCCAGCCGGGGGCTGCCCAGGCCGAATTCGGGCAGCGCCGCGAGGGTAAGCGGGGCGGCAGGCAACCGGGCATCGAGGTAATGCCCCAGCGCCGGGCCACTCACCCAGCCGAAGCGGCGGCTCAGCACAATGGTGGCACCGTCGGACAGGGCGATGGTGGCCAGTGAATCGGGCTGGCCCAGCACGGTGCCCAGGGCGCGGGCCGTTACCTGCGCGGTGAGGCCCGTGGCAGTGGCGGCCCACGCCTGACCCAGCGGGGTGCGGGGCTTCAGGGTGAAAGTGCGCCCGTTGCTGGCGGCCAGCACGTATTCGGCCCCGGGGCGCAGCCGCAGCGTAGCCCCAAACAGATTATCGGCGCGGCGCACGTAGTCGCCGTAGCACGACGCCTGACCCGGCGTGGGGCGCTGGTGGCTGGTGCGCGGGCTGAAGGTGAAGACTGAATCGGCATTCTGCACGGCGAGGCTGGCCAGCCGCAGTAGGTGCGTGGTATCGCCGGCCGTGGTGCCGGCCGCCAGCTGGTAGCTCGCGCCAAAGCGAAACGGACGGTAGTTCTGGGCGCGCACGGGGCAGGCGCTCAGGGCGGTGAGCAGTGCCAGCAGCAGGGTAGCGAGTGGTTTCATGGGGTTGGGGAAAGGCGTGGACAGGCGGCCGGAGAGAAACTGCGGGGTGCGGCCGGCGCTGGGCTAAAGATAGCTGCGTTTGTCGGCGAATGCCCTAATACCCTGACTACAAATCACTAAAACATCCGGTTAACACCTGAAAAGCTAACGGGGCTTTCGCGGCGGGCGGGGCCGGCACAGCAGTTGCGCGGCAGGCCACGGAATACCGGATTATTTCCTGACCTTCAACCCCCAAACCGGCTTTCGCCCCAGCTAATAACCCGGGAGGCCGGGCCGGCGTACCAGCGGCAGCAAGCCCGTGCTTGGGGCCGCTATTCTTATCCGTTATATGACCCATTTCTGCACCCGATTGCTGCTGGCGGTATTTCTGGCCGGCTTTTTTAGTTTATCCGGGCAGGCCCAGCGGGTGGGCCTGGTGCTCAGCGGGGGCGGGGCTAAGGGCCTGGCCCATGTGGGTGTACTCAAGCAGCTCGAAAAAAACCACATTCCCATCGATTACATCGTGGGCACGAGCATGGGCGCGGTGGTGGGCGGCATGTACGCGGCCGGCTACTCGCCGGCCGAGATTGAGCAGATTGTGCTGTCACCCGAGTTTCAGAACTGGACGTCGGGCAAGGCCCTGGAAAGCAAGACGTTCAACTTCCTCACTTCCGAGCCCTCGCCGTCGGCCCTGCGCCTGGGCATTGCCATCGACTCCGCTTTTCAGATGCGCATCAGCACCAACCTGGTGAACGACCTGAACCTCAATCTGGCCCTGACGCGCCTGCTGGCCCCGGCCTCGGCGGCCTGCCACTACGATTTCAACCAGCTGTTCGTGCCCTTCCGCTGCATGGCCTCGGAGGTGTTTACGCGGCAGGAAGTGGAGCAGAAATCCGGGTCGCTGTCGGATGCCATTCGCAACTCGATGTCGTTTCCGCTGGCATTCCGGCCCATTCGCAACATCGACGGCAAGTATTACTACGACGGCGCGGTGTATGACAACTTCCCGACTTCCAACATGAAGAAGACCTTCGCGCCCGACATCATCATCGGGGTGAACGTGGGCGACGTGGCGATGAAGAAATATCCCAAAAACGACGACGAGCTACTGGCCAGCACGGTGGCGTTTCTGGGTACGAGCGTTGCCGACACCCTCAGCGTGGGCAAAAACGGCATCTATATCCAGCCCGACCTCGACGGCATGGGCGTGGGCGACTTCGAGCTGGTGAAGCGGTTTATTGCCGAGGGTGATACGGCCGCGATGCTCAGCATGGATAAAATCAAGGCCCGCATCGGCCGGCGTGTCGATTCGACCGACTTGCAGAAGCGCCGGCTGGCGTTTCAGGCCCTGGCACCTACGCCGCGCTTCATTGATGTGCAGGTGCACGGCCTGCGACCCGAGCAGAACAAGTACGCGGCCAGCTTTTTTCGCAAAGTGGGCCGCGAGTATTCCCTCGATGATATTGAGGAAGGCTACTACCGCCTGGCTTCCGACGACTATTTCAAGAACATCTACCCGCGCATTCGCTACGACGCGGCCCGCAAGGGCTACATCTTCAGCGTAGATGCCCAGCGCAACAACAATGTGAGTGCCGAGGCGGGCTTCGTGCTCAGCAACCGGCCCATCGACAACCTGTTCGTGGGCGTGGAGTACCGCTACCTGCGCAGCCTGCTCTACACGGCTTCGGCCGACGTGAGCCTGGGCCGCTTCTACAACGGCGCGCATGGCTCGTTCCGCATCAACGTGCCGGCCAAGTACGCCTACTTTTTCGAGCCCGAAATAACCTACAACCAGTGGGACTACCAAAAAACCGGCGGGGTGCTGGGGCGCGATGTGCTCAATACCCAGGTGCGGCAGCAGGACACTAAGCTGGGCGCGCAGTTTGGCATCAGCCCGACCTACCGTAGCCGCCTGCTGCTTGACGTGGCCTCCTTCGTTACCAAAGACCAATACACCAACTCCAAGGAAATCAAGACGGCCGACGTGCTCGATGCCACAGTGTTCGCGGGTGCCACGGCCGCGCTGCGCTGGTCGCGCAACACCCTCAACCGCAAGCAATATGCTTTCAGTGGCCACCGCTACGTGTACACACTACGCGGCGTAACGGGCTCCGCGACCTACACGCCGGGCTCGACGGCCGTGCAGGAGGCCAGCTCGCGCCACCACGAGTGGCTACAGTTTCGGGCCACCGTGGAACGCTATTTTCCGATGAAGAAGGAGCGCCAGGCCTGGGGCTACTTCGGCGAGCTGATGGCCAGCGGCCAGGGCACGTTTTCGAACTACCGCTCGTCGCAGACCACCGCGCCGGTGTTCGCGCCGCTGCCCGACTCGCGCACGCTGTTTCTCGACACCTACCGCTCGGCCCGCTATGGGGCCGTCGGCCTGCGCTACACCCAGCCTTTCCTCACCAAGCTTGACTGGCGCACCGAGGTGTACGTGCACGTGAACGCCATGCCCCTCACGCAGGGCGACCAGCAAACTGCCCTGCGCCACTCGGGCCTCGACCGGCCCCGCATCACGGCCAGTACCGGCCTCATCTTCCAGACGCCCGTTGGCCCGCTGGCCTTGCACGCCCGCTTCTACGACGACCCGGCCGAACGTTTCGGTATCTACGGACACCTGGGGTACCTGCTGTACCGCAGCCGGGCCCTGGAGTAGGAGGCGCGACTGTCATTGCGAGCGGAACGCAGTGAAGCGCGGCAATGACAGCCCTACCCCGCCAGCAACGCCGCCACCACGGCTTCGGGCGCTTCGAGCGGCAGCAGGTGGCCGGCACCGAGCACTTCGGTGCAGGCCGAGCCTTCGGGCAAATACGGTAGCGTGAGGCGGCGCTGGGTAGCCGGCGTAATGGCGCGGTCGTGCGCGCCCACCAGCAGGTGGCAGGGCAGGGCGAGGGTGGTCATTTCGGCGGTCAGGTCTTCGCGGCTGCCGTGGTCGAGCCAGGCATTCCAGGCGGCGTGGCTGCTGCGCAGGTTGTCGGCGATGATGGCGGCGTGCGTAGCCGCAGGCAAAGGCCGGTTGGTGATGGTGCGGAAGGTTTTTTCGGCGGCCTGGGAGTCGCCGTAGGCGGCGCGGGCATTGGCGCGGGCTTCTGCCGTTATAGGTTCGCCGGGCGGGGGCGAGGGCGAGAGCAGCACCAGCCGGCGCAGGCCGGGCGGGCGGCGGGCGGCCAGCAGCAGCGCTATTTTGCCGCCCATGCTGTGGCCCAGCAAGGTAAAATCTTCGGCTTGCTGGTGGGCCAGGTACGCCGCGACCCAGTCGGCGTAGGCCCGCACCGAATAGTCGAAGTGCCGCGGGGCGGGCTCGTGGCCGAAGCCCGGCAGGTCGGGAGCCAGCAGCTGGGTGGCGGGCGGCAGTAGCGGGCGTAGCGCCTCGAATGTACGGCCGGAACCGGCCCAGTAGTGCAGCGCAAGAATAGTAGCGGGCATGAAAAATAAATAGGTGGGAAGCTGCCTGTACGGCAAAGCCAGCCCGAAAGGCGCAGGCCGACCGAGGAGGGGCTGCGCGGTGGTGAGGCCAGAGCTGGCTGCTAACCAGCTCAGCGCGCGTCACCAAATAAAACCAGCGCCGGACAATCCGGGGGCAAAAGGCTACCGTAGGTTCTATCACAACCGCTATTTACCGCTGCTGCTACTATCCTTAATTATCCGACTAGTAAATCTTCCCTCCTTACCCCACTGCCGACCGCTACACCTTTACCTATTCTCATTCCCGTGTTTTTATTCCAACGTTCTGCGTATGTGTACCGCTTTGCGGATGCAGGCAGGCTTCCGTCCTTCCCTTATTATGAATTCAACTCTGGCGTTGCTCTCCGCAACGGAAGAAGCGGTGCTCGTCGAGCGCCTGCTGGCGCGCGACGAACAAGCGTTGCGGCGGCTGCATGACCACTATTCCCGCAGTCTTTTTACCGTCATCATGCGGCTGGTCCGCGACCAGGAGCTGGCCGAAGACATCCTCCAGGAAGGCCTGCTGAAAGTGTGGCTGAGCATTGCCCGCTACGACCCCGAGCGCGGCCGCCTCTTCACCTGGATGGTGCGGGTGTGCTGCAACCGGGCCATCGACGCGCTGCGCAGCCCGCGCCACCGCTTCCACAGCGACACCCGCTCCCTAGAAACCGGCAGCGCCCAGCGGGCCTCCGCGCCCTCGTCGTTCAACCCCGAGCACATCGGCGTGCGCGACCTCACGCTCAAGCTCAAGCCCCGGCAGCGCGAGGTGATTGAGCTACTTTATTTCGGCGGCTGCACCCAGGCCGAAACGGCCGAGCAGCTCGGCATCCCGCTGGCTACCGTGAAAACCCGCGCCCGCACCGCCTTGCAGGTACTGGCCCAGCTGGCTAGGTAGGTGTTGGGTGTTGGGTGTTGGGTGTTGGGTGTTGGGTGTTGAATCAAAAGAACGTCATGCAGAGCGTAGCGAAGCATCTCGCTTGTGGTAGTAACTCAATCGTTGCACCTGCATTGATTACTGCCTCTGGCAAGATACTTCACTGCACTCTGCATGCTGCATGACGCTCTTTTAATACCCCAAACCCCTACCGCGGGCACTCCTCCCGCGTCAGGCTTTCGTTGATGATAATGGCGGCGTGGTTGCCCTCAGCGGCGGCGAGCAGGGCCTGCTGGGTGCCGGGCGTGGTGTCGCCAGCCGCGTAGAGGCCCGGGATGGAAGTTTGCTGGTGGGAGTCGACCCACACGGCCCCTTTGCTATTAAGGCGCACACCCAGGTCTTCGGCCAGGCTGGTGCGCTGGTGCTGGGGCGCGTGCAGAAACAGCGCCGCCCGTTCCAGCTGGCTTCCGTCGTCGAATTCGATGCAGCGCAGGTCGCCGGCCGCCGTGCCGATGAGGCGGGCCACGGGCTCTTCGCGGATGCTGATTTTTTCGCGGCGCAGGCGGCGGCGGGCGTTGGGCGTGAGGTGGCCGGGGCCATCGGTCACCACAATAATATCGCGGCTCCAGCGGCTCACCAGCAGCGCCAGGCCCGTGACGGTGCGGCCCTGCCCATACACGGCCAGCGGCTGGTTGCGCACCTCCCAACCGTGGCAATAGGGGCAATGTAGCACCCCCCGCCCCCACAGTTCGCGGAAGCCTGGCCGGGCTGGCAGAATGTCGGATACGCCGGTGGCCAGCAGCACGCGCCGGGCCGTAACGGTGGTGAGGGCGTCGTCGGCGGTGCCGTGGCCGGTGGCGCGGAAGCCCTTGCCCACGCGGGTCAGCTTATCGATTTGCAGGCACTGGGTAGTCACGGTTTCGTAGGGCTTCAACTGCTCGTGGCCGATGCGCAGCAGCTCGGACGGCCGGATACCGTCGCGGGTGAGGAAGCCGTGCACGCCCGGCGAGGGCGCATTGCGGGGCGGGCCGCCGTCGGCCAACAGCACGCGGCGCAGGCAGCGGCCCAGGGTTAGGG
>JALYUI010000762.1 GCA_030853845.1 Bacteroidota bacterium
CACCTCGTTTACTATGAATGCCGCCCTCGCCTCGCCGCGGTCCACCCGTTGCAGGCATTCCGAGAAGTTGCGCACGTAGGCTACGCCGGACCAGGCGCGCTGCACATCCGGCCCCACCAGCCCCAGCACCTTTTCGAGTACGAAGTAGTGCAGAACCGTCAGGTCGAGGTTTTTCACGGCTTCCGTGGTGTCCCAGTCGAGCTGGGCGTGCACTTCGGGCCGCAGCCGGATTTTATGGGCCTGCCCAGCTAGATACAGCCCGAACGCCCAGGGCTTGCCGGCAATAATCTCGGGCAGGTCGTTGGCATCATCAATGGCGCGCACGGTGAAATACGGCTCCAAACGTCTCAGGAATTCGGCCTCGCTCAGGTCGCCGGGCAGCTCCAGCAGCAGGCGGTGCGTGGGCAGAATGCGCAGGTCGTCGGCCGCCGAGTTGGTGAGATACATCAGGTGGTAGTTCCAGGGCTCGCGTCCGGTGGCGGTACCGTTGGCGGCCAAGTTCCGGGCCTGCCGGTAAGCCAGCGAGCCTTCGTAGCGGTGGTGCCCGTCGGCCAGAATCACCTGCCGCCGCGCCAGCACCGCCTGAAAACGACGGATAATTCCGGCATCCTGAATCACGGCCAGCACGTCGCGCGCGCCCTGGTAATCTTCCTCGGTTTCCAGTAGTGGCGAGCGCATAGCTTCGTCCAGGTAGCGTTCCAGCTCGAAATCGTCGTCGCGGTACAGGCCGTGGGTGGCACTCGACTGAAACTGGGTGCAGGCCAGCAGCTCGGCCCGGTCGTTCACGGCTGCCGGCAGGGTGTTTTCATGGCGCAACACCACTTCCTCATCCCAGTCGTAGGCCCGGATGTGGCACATGAAGCCCTTCCGGCAATATTCACGGGAACTGCCCGGCAGGCGGAAATACTGGTAGTAAGCATATATGCCCGGCAGCTCATCCTGCCGCAGCACCCCGCTGGCTTCCCACTCGCGCAGGCAGCGCAGAGCGGCGGCGGCCGGAGCCTCGCCACGCGGCACCGACAGGTGAATGGAGTTGAAGGGGTTGCGATAAAGCGCCTCGCGCTGCTTCACCGAAACCACGTCGAACAGCGGCGAAACGTAGGCATCGATTTCGGCGCTCAGGGTAGGGTTGTAGCGCCAGCCGCGCAGGGGTTGAATTTCAGCCACGTAATCGGTTAAACAGTGAGCGGGAAAGCGGCAAAGTTCGCACAACCCGGATAATGTAGCGCGGACTTTCAGTACGTGGGTTGCCGCCTGCTCAACGTGTGCACTGAAAATCCGCGCTACGGCTCGATTTCAGGGAGCCAGCCGGCTGATTTTCCAGCTCCCTTCAATCAACTCGTAGCAAATGCGGTCGTGCAACCGGCTGGGCCGGCCCTGCCAGAACTCCACCCGGGTGGGCCGCAAAATGAAGCCCCCCCAGAATTCGGGGCGCGGCAGCGGGTCCTGGCCGGCGAAGCGCTGGGCCATTTCGGCTTCGCGGGCTTCCAGCGTTTCGCGGCTGTCGATGGCCTGGCTTTGCGGTGAGGCCCAGGCCCCGAGCTGACTGCTGCGCGGCCGGCTTTGGAAATATTCGGTCGACATGGCCGCCGGGGCTTTTTCCACGCGGCCTTCCACGCGCACCTGCCGCTCCAGACCGGGCCAGAAGAAGTTGAGCGCCGCCAGGGGCTGGGCGTTCAGCTCCTGCCCTTTGCGCGATTCGTAGTTGGTATAAAATAGAAAGGCAGCCTCATCGGGCAGGCCTTTGAGCAGCACCACGCGCGAGGATGGCTGCCCAAACGCCGACACCGTGCTCAGGGTGAGGGCGGTGGGCTCGTCGACCTGTGCGCTTAGTGCTTCCTCCAGCCACTGCCTAAACTGCGGCACCGCGTCGGCTAGTACGTCGGCTTCGGAGAGGGTGCGCTGGGCGTAGGTTTTGCGCAAATCGGCCAGGTTGACATCATTCATAGAGTTCAATTTCAGGTTTGCATTGGGGACTGGCAACGTCTCAACTGGCGCGCCAGGGAACATTTTTCGCCATTCCCGAGTCTAAATCAGGCATCCGATTACCTCAACCAACTTTAGCGACGCAAGTTACTAGCGGGTCTATGGCATCATCCGCATCCGCCCCGGTCAGCTTGCTATTAAGGGGTTTTCGCTGCGGTATTTAGCCGCATTTCATCTCATCTTGCTCATCTATCCAATTATGCAGCCCGGCACTCTCCTGATTTCCAAACCCTTCCTCGGCGACCCCAACTTCGAGCGAAGCGTGGTGCTGATTTGTCGTGATGAGCCTGCCCAGGGTTCTTTTGGCCTGGTGTTGAACCGCCTCACCAGCCTGACCCTCGGCGAGGTGCTCGACCTGCCCGCCCCGGTGCCAGCGGTGGGCCAAATACCGCTATACCTCGGCGGGCCGGTCGAGCAGGACACCCTGCACTTCCTGCACGGCGTGGCCGACCTGCCCGGGGCCACCAGTCTGGGCCAGTCGGTTTACTGGGGGGGTGATTTCGAGCTGTTACTTCAAATGCTGACCAATGGAGCTGTTGCCCCGACCGATGTGCGGCTTTTTGTGGGATATTCGGGCTGGAGCGAGGGCCAATTGGCCGCCGAAATGAAGCAGCAGAGTTGGATACGGCAGCCCGCAAGCGCCGGGAAAGTGTTTACTTTGGCATCTGATGCCTTCTGGCGGGACATCCTTCGGGAAAAAGGTGGGCGCTTTAAGGTGCTGGCCAATTATCCGGTCGACCCCAGTCTGAATTAAGTCGGCCTTCGGGCCGGCGAGTTTTTTGTTTCCACCTTTTTATGCGCGCTGCTCCGGCTCAATATTGCGAGCTGGCTTTTCCGAAGAATTATGGCTGCTGAAGAAAACCCCACTACTCCGTCCGTCGGCGGAAACGAGCCATCCGCCGAAGACCGGATGACGATTTTGCAACGCCGTCTGGCCGAAATTCAAACCCGCTCGTCGGCATCTTCCGCCGAAACTCCGGCGCCGGAATCCGGTGCCCAGATTGAGCTGCCCGCCCAGGGTACGCCCGCGCTGCCGGCCGGCCAGCCCGCCGGGTCCGGCACCGCCGAGCCCACGGGCGAGGCCGTCATCGCCACCGACCTGGGCGAAACTGCCCCCGACCCGGGCACGCCCGAAGCCGCCGCCGCTGCTGAAACGGCCCAGCACGTGCCCGATTCCGTGACTACGGATGGCCAGGATATGTCGGCCCCCCAAGCCCGTGCCCTGGCCCATTATGGCAACCCGGAGCCGACTGAGCCTACCCCCAATCCCGAAGCCCTGCCCGCCGACGAGCACATTGCCAGTGCCTCCCCGGCCCCGATTGCCGACCCTGAAGTAATGAGCGCGCCAGCCCCCGAAATGCCGGAAACCCCGGAATCACCGGCCGCTGAAGCTCCCGAATTTCCCGTCGCCGAGCTGCGCAGCGCCGAAGCCATTGATGTCGCTCCCGAAGCTGTTGCTACCCTGCCCACTTCCTCTGAAACCCCGGCAGCGGCAGAAACGGCTGCTGCCCCCGCCGCGATGGAATCTGAGTCCGACGCCGCTTCAGCTGTTGAATCAGCTTTGGACGCAGCTCCAGCGGTAGTTTCCCCTACTGCCCGGGAAGCTGCGGTTTTGCTGGAAGCCCCGGCTGAAGAGATGCCTGATTTCGCTGGCCTCGACCTGCCCGCCCAGGCGGCTTACCTTGTGGGCCTGCTGCGCCGTCCCGATGCCCGCAACCAGCGCAAGCAGATTCAGGACCTTACCCGCCAGTACGAAGCCAACGTAGGCCAGGCCCGCACGGCCGCCCGCGAGAAATTCGCCGCCGGCGGCGAGGGTGCCGAAGCCTTCGCTTTCCAGCAGCCCGAGGGCCAGCAGGAACTCAACAAGGCCCAGCAGGAATACCGTGAAAGCCGCGTAAAGGATGCCAAGGCCGAAGATGCCAGCCGCGGCGACAACCTCATCAAAAAGAAAGCCCTGCTCGACCAGCTCCGCGTGCTCGTGGAAGCGGCTGAAACCAAGGACAGCTCGGCCAAGCTGAAGGCGCTCCAGTCCGACTGGAAGGCTACCGGGGCCGTGCCGCAAACTGATAGTCAGTCCATCTGGGATACCTACCACGGCTTGCTCGACATCTATTACAGCAAGCAGGGCCAGTTCCTGCAGATGAAGGACCTCGACCGCCGGCGCAATCTCGAAGCCAAAGAAGCCCTCATCAAGCGGGCTGAGGCCCTTGGCAGTGCTTCCGGCATCAACAAGGCCCTCGACGAGCTCACCAAGCTGCACGAAGACTGGAAGCACATCGGCCCCGTGCCCAACGACCAGCGCGAGCCGCTGTGGCAGCGTTTTATTGCTGCTTCCGACGTGCTGCACCAGCGCCGCAAGGAGTTTGCCGACCAGCGCTCGGTGGTGGAGAAAGCCAACCTGCTGGTGAAGCAGGCGCTGCTCGAGCGCGTGCTGCCCTTCGCTTCGTTCGAAACCGACCGGGTGAACCTGTGGCGCTCGAAAACCGATGAGCTCCAGGAAATCAAGGCCGAATGGGAAGCTGCCGGCCTCGTGCCCCGTGCCCAGGCCGATGCCCTGAATAAGCAGTACTGGGCCGCCTACAAGGCTTTCTTCAACCGCAAAAACGACTTCTTCAAAGCCCTCGACAATGAGAAGTCGGCTAACGTGAAAGCCAAGCAGGACCTAATCGACCAGGCCGAGGAAGCGCAGAATAACCCAGACCAGGATGCTGCCCGCCAGGTGGTTATCCGGGTGCAGAAGGAGTGGAAGGACGTGGGCCGCGTGCCCGATAAGCTGGCTGATAAACTCTGGAACCGCTTCCGGGCCGCCTGCGATGCCGTGTTTGAGCGGCCCAAGCAGGAGTTCCGCCAGCGCGAGGAAAAGGTGCAACTGGCCTCGGCCGAGCAAACCGTGCACCTCGACACCCTGGCCGAGCAGGTCAGCGCCCTGTCTGTTGATGCGCCCGGTAGCCTCGAAGGCTACCGCGCCGTATTGGCCGACTGGTCGGCCGCCTTCGACCCCTCCGAAGCGGCCCCTTCGCGCGGCACCGGCGATGCCAGCGAAGAGCGGCTGCTGACCCTGCTGGGCAAGTACCTCGACCAGGTACCCGGCCTGGCCTACGCCGACCGCAGCGAGCTGTTGTTCCAGACCGAAGTGGCCCGTCTCAAAGCCCGCCCGCAAGCTCAGCAGCAGCTGGCCCGCAAGGAAATGGCCCTGCGCAAGGAAATCAACGAGCTCGAAAACGACGCCTCGACGCTGCAAACCAACCTCGACTTCTTTGCCCGCTCGAAAAATGCCTCCCAGCTGCGCGAGGAATACGAAGGCCGCATTGCCGAAGGTCAGAAGCGCATTGATGCTCTCAAAAAGCAGCTTCGGCTGATTCGTAGCTAACGCTAACTGCCCGAAACAAGGCCCGTTGCTTCGGCAGCGGGCTTTTTTTTTGGATTTGTAGTCGGTACATCGCGCAAAACTTCGCGGGCGTCCTTACTTTTGCCCTACCAAACCGCCGCCTTAGCTCAGTTGGTAGAGCTTCTGACTTGTAATCAGAGGGTCGTTGGTTCGAGTCCGACAGGCGGCTCTCATAAAAATGCCCACCCTTTAGCAGGTGGGCATTTTTAGTTTCGGTTTAATTGGTTTAGCGAGCCCGCCACACAAAACACAGCCCCGGGCCGCCGGCCGGCGACCACGAAGGCAGCAGGCTGGTGTCGCCAATGCCGCGCCCGCTGGGCTTATGACCCCAGCGGTTGCGGTGGGTGAGGTAGGCCAGGTGCGCCGACAGAATTCCAAAACCCGCCCCGGCAATCACATCCGATTCCCAGTGCTTGTTGTTTATCATCCGGAAAGCGGCTACGCTGGTAGCTAGCGTGTAGGCCCCTATGCCATACCACTGGCTTTTGTCGCGTAGCTCAGCATGCACGATGCTGGCTGCCAGGAATGCCTGGGCCGTGTGCCCCGAGGGAAACGACAGGTAATCGGATTCATCGGGCCGCTGAATATGGGTTAGGGTCTTCACCACGTATACCGAGCCCAGCATTATCAGCTCACTTTTTACCAGCACCAGTCCCAGGTTCAGGCGGTCGCTGCGCGTTTCCACGCCCGCCAGCAACACTGCCGGCAGCTCCAGGTAGGGTGCCCATTGCAAGTAGTCGTCGATGTGGTTGCGGTAGCTGCCAAATGCCTGGCGGATGTCAGCTTTGGCCGAATATGAGCTGTAAAGGCCGTGACCGTAGATGGTGGAGGCCCCGTAGCCAATAAGCACCGCTGGTACGATGCTGGCCCGGAAAGCCTTGCTTTTGAAAAAAGACTTTGACTCTCCCGTCGAGTGGCCAGCTGGGTTCTCATATTTATGGGTCGTATCGGCGGCAGGCACGATTTGCGCCTGCAACGGGGAGTTGAGTCCTAAAGCCAATAGACCAAGGCAGAAGTATTTCATCAGTTGGAGGGGAGAAGTAATGGGCAAATTAACGGCCGGCCGGCTAAATCTTTGATGAACGGTGTAAGGTTGCCGTCTACTATCGTCTGGCGTGCGTAAGTAGGCACAGTGATGCCATCCAAGCTCCATTTTATTTCCAAACCCATTCTTTCATGATTCGTTCTTCCCGCTTTTATTTTGGCATGTTGCTGATGCTGTTGGCTGGTTTTAGCTTTTCAGGTTGTGGCTTTATTAAATACCTCATCCCGCTCAACCCCACGGCCAAATCTGCCACCACGCCTCCTACCCACGAAGGCTGGAACACGCTTCTGAAAAAGTACGTCAACGACCAGGGCTTGGTCAACTACCGCGGATTGCGTTCGGATAGCATGGCCCTTAATGCCTATTTGCAGGACCTGAATACCCACCTGCCCAGCTCGGGCTGGACGGATAACGACCGCCTTGCCTTCTGGCTCAATGCCTATAACGCCTACACTGTGCAGCTCATTATTCGCCATTATCCCGTGAAAAGCATCAAAGACCTGGGCGGCGATAAAATATTCGTCAATACTCCCTGGGATATCCCATTCATTCATTTGGATGGCAAGGCTTACACGCTCAATGACCTTGAGCACCGCATTATCCGGAAGCAGTTCGCCGACAACCGTATTCACCTCGCACTGGTCTGCGCGGCCATGTCGTGCCCGCGCCTGCGCAACGAAGCCTATACCGGCTCCGGTGTCAACTCTCAACTCGATGACCAGGGCCGCAACTTCGCGAACAATCCTGCTAAAAATAAGCTCACGCCGGCCGATAAGCCCGAGGTTTCCTCCATCTTTAACTTTTATCCCAAGGATTTCACCAAGAATGGCAGCCATTCCGTGCAGGAATTTATCAACCGCTACGCCAACACCAAAATCAAGCCCGACGCCACGCTCACCTATATGACTTATAACTGGTCGCTCAACGAACAGCAGTAAGGATTACAGCGTATTTTTGCCTTGGCAGGCGGCTGTTGCTTCGGCAGCAGCCGCCTGTTTGTTTAAGGTGGTAGTTGAACGTCAATCAGAGTTTGCGAAGCATCTCTACCGCGCGAGTATTTTAAATTCCGGGTCTCTTCCATGTCTGAAATTTCTGAAAACCTTATTGCTGCTACTGCCGCACACATGGAGTCTCTGTTTGCCGGCGAAG
>JALYUI010000763.1 GCA_030853845.1 Bacteroidota bacterium
GTGTCCCGCAGTGTTAAAAACGCAGTGTCCCGCAGTGTTAAACTTTCAAAAAATGACCGAACCCATCAGCTGGACCCCGATTAAGGAGTTCAAAGAAATTCTCTTCTCGCAGTTTGGCGGCATCGCCAAAATCAGCATCAACCGGCCGGAGGTGCACAATGCCTTCACGCCCCTCACGGTGCAGGAAATGATTGAGGCAATGGACATTTGCCGCAATCGGACCGATATCGGCGTCATTGTTTTCAGCGGCGAAGGCGGCAAAGCCTTCTGCTCGGGCGGCGACCAGAGCGTGCGCGGCCACGGCGGCTACGTGGGTGAGGACCTCATGCCCCGCCTCAACGTGCTCGACTTGCAGAAGATGATTCGCAGCATTCCTAAGCCCGTTATTGCGATGGTGGCCGGCTGGGCCATTGGCGGCGGCCACGTGCTGCACGTGGTGTGCGACCTGACTATTGCGGCCGAAAACGCCCGCTTCGGCCAGACCGGCCCCAACGTGGGCTCATTCGACGGCGGCTTCGGGGCCTCTTACCTGGCCCGCGTGGTGGGCCAGAAAAAGGCCCGCGAAATCTGGTTTCTCTGCGACCAGTACGACGCCCAGGAAGCCCTCGACATGGGCCTGGTGAACAAGGTGGTGCCGCTCGATAAGCTGGAGGAAACGACGGTGGCCTGGTGCCACAAGATTCTGCAGAAAAGCCCGCTCTCGCTGCGCATGCTCAAATCGAGCTTCAATGCCGAGCTTGATGGGCAGGCCGGCATTCAGGAGCTGGCCGGCAACGCCACGCTGCTGTATTACCTGAGCGACGAGGCCAAGGAAGGCCGCGAAGCGTTTATGGAAAAGCGCCAGCCCGACTTCTCGAAGTTTCCGAAGTTTCCGTAACCGGAGCTGCCTGCGCTACTGTAACCGGTAAAAAATGCCCATAGCCTTTGCTGTGGGCATTTTTTGATTCCTTGAGGTGAGTCCTTCCAAACCCGCGCTTCAAAAGCTGCCCCCCATGAACCGGCAGCCGGCGCACCAGGCCAGGAAGAAGCGCAGCCGCTCGCGCTTACGGGCTTTTTTCAGGCCCTTGGCGGGGGTAGCGGCCGGCAGCTCATTGGCCGGGTGAACCTCGAAGCGGGCGGGGACCGTGGGGGCAATTTCCGGGGTGGCGAGTTCGGGTTTCATGGCGGTGGGAATAGGTAAGCTGTGGTAAGATACACTTTTGGAGGCCGAAAGTCAAGTTTTAAGGTTGCTTTTTCGGGGTTTGGGAAGCAAGCCAAGCCCGCTTTTCGCGCGCTACCTTCGCGGCATGCTTGACTTCCTGAAAAAACTTTTCGGCCTGAAACCCGGCCCCGACCTGAGCGCGCTCATCGCCGCCGGGGCCACCATTATCGACGTGCGCAGCAAGGGCGAGTACCAGGGCGGCCACCTCCAAAAGTCGCTCAACCTGCCCCTCGACACCCTACCCGCCGGCCTGGGCAAGCTCGATAAAACCAAGCCCGTGATTACCTGCTGCGCTTCGGGCATGCGCAGTGCGGCGGCGCGCGGCATTTTACAGAAGCAGGGCTTTGCGGAGGTGTACAACGGCGGCAGCTGGCTGCGCCTGCGGCAGTTCGAATAGCACCACTCGTTTTTTGAGCCGCGCTGGCGGCGGCCAAGCCATGAAGCTACCCTATTATTATACGTTTACGCTGCACTCACCCCTTCCCATTATCGAGCTGCGGGCGGCCCTGGTCGCCAATAGCGACGCCGACTGGAAGCCCCGAAAAGTAGCGGCCGCCCTCAACCCAGGCTTTGAGGTACGCTACGCACCGCGCCTGACCGATGTATCGCTACGAGAATACCAGAAGCTTGAGGTTCTCGACCCAGTCAAAGGGGGGCAACTCTATCCGAATTGCTACCTGCGAGCTGAAGAGCGGGGTACCTACTGCCGTATCGAACTCAAATTCCGGCCGTTTGTCCTATACTCGATTTTCATGGCTATATGGACTACAGGCATGCTGGTTGGCAGCATCTCGGTTAGTGTAGAAACGCTGCTGCACCGCCCGCTGAAGGAAGCTCTTAACCTGGTGATGTTCGTGCCTTTCTACGCATTTTTTTGGCTTTTTCATTGGGCCACTTACAGCAGCGAAATACCCAAGTACATGCAGCGGCTGCGCGAAATATTGATGGCTACTGATGCCAATGGGCCACTGCCCGTAGCCAGCGCAAGCCAGCGGCCGCCCAACGCTTCGCAGCCGGCCGTCGGCCCTACTTTCGCCCAATGACTTCAGCCAACCTGCCCACTTCCCTCCTGCTCAACGGCCGCGAATACGCCTACGCCGCCATTCGTGAGTACCCCCCCCAGCTCGACGCGCCCGTGAACGGCTACGAGGCGCGGGTGCTGGATTTCGTGCGCCAGTGGCTGAACGGCACCCAGGAATTTGTGCTGCACACCTCGGGCAGCACGGGCACGCCGTCGGCCATTACCCTGCGGCGGCGGCAGCTCGAAGCTTCGGCCCGGCGCACGGCCGACTTTTTCGACCTCGGCCCCGGCGACCGGGCACTGGTCTGCCTCAACTGTGAATACATTGGCGGGCTGATGATGCTGGTGCGCGGCCTGGAGCGCAACGTGCACCTCACCATCGTGGAACCGCACGCCGACCCGTTTGCCGACGTGGCGGCCGAAGCGGAATTCGATTTCGCGGCCTTCGTGCCCTTGCAGCTGAAGGCCGCGCTGGCGGCCGGCCGCGCCCCGCGCCTCGATAAAATGAAAGCCTTTCTGATTGGCGGCGCGCCCGCCGATGCGGCCCTGACGCTGGAGCTGCAGCCACTGAAAGCCGCCGCCTGGCTCACCTACGGCATGACCGAAACCTGCTCGCACGTCGCGTTGCGCCGCCTCAACGGGCCGGCGGCCAGCAGCAGCTTCCGGGTGCTGCCGGGCATCGCGGCCGCACAGGACGAGCGTGGCTGCCTGACCCTGCGCGGCGACGTAACCGACGACCAGCTCATCGTGACGAACGACGTGGTGCGGCTGCTCGACGGCCACACCTTTGAGTGGCTGGGCCGGGCCGATTTCGTGATAAACTCGGGCGGCGTGAAGGTGCCGGCCGAGAAAGTGGAGCTGGTGCTCGACGTGGCGCTGGCCGAAATCGGGGCTTCGCGGCGCTGCTTCGTGGCCGGCCAGCCCGATGCGCGCCTGGGCCAGGCCGTAACGGCATTCATCGAAGGGGAGGCGCTGAAGGACGCGCAGGAAACCCGATTGAAGAGCTTGCTGGCCGAGCGCCTGGGCCGCTACGAGCAGCCCCGGCAGCTGCGCTACGTGCCCGCGTTCGCGGCCACGCCCAACGGCAAGCTCGACCGCGCCGCCACCCTACGCCTAGCCAACGGATAGCCATGCCGAAGCACTTTTCCCCGGTGGGCAGCGGGCCGCCCGGCCGCTGGCTGCGGTGGTACCTGGCGGTGCTGGGGCTGCTGTTGGCAACCGCTACGGTACACGCCCAGGCCCCCGACTCGACCAGTACCGGCAGCGGGCAGGATTCGACGGTGGTTGACAACGCGGGCAACTTTACGCCGCCGCCGGCGGGGCTGCCCTCGGCCGAGTTCGAAACGTATAACGTGGACGGTTCCGGTATTCGCTACACGGCCGCCGTAACGGGGCTGTTGAGCACGGGCACGGTCGAGCGGCTGTACTTCAGCACCAGCCACACCGGCAACCTCGCGGCCGGGCACTGGCTATTCCCGGCTGCTTTCAACTACAGCTACGGCCGGCAGAACGGCAGCCTGCGCGAGCAGGAGCTGCTGCTGCTCACCACGCCGGCTTACCGCCTCGGTAATTGGAAGCTTTACCTGCTGGCCGAGTTCGAAACGAGCAACCTGCGCGCCATCGACCAGCGCGTGGTGGCCGGCGGCGGCGTGGGCTACAAGCTCTTCCAGGACACCACCAGCAGCGAAGTGTCGCTCAGCACTTTCCTGCTCGACGAGCGCACCGACTACAACACCGAGCCGGTGTTGCGGCGGCGCGTAATGCGCAACAGCACGCGCCTGAAGCTGCGCCTGAACCGCAGCGTCTTCAGCTTCTCGGAGCTGCTCTTCTACCAGCCTTCGGTGACGGACCCTGGCGGCGACCTTCGGCTGAACAGCGCCAGTGTGCTGGGGTTCAAGCTCTACCAGCACCTGGCCCTGAACCTGGCCTACACGTTTTCTTACGAAAGCGTGGTGGTGCAGGAGCGCAGCCAGGCCAACGGCACACTGTCGGTGGGCTTCGCGTATACAAGTGGGAAATAGCCCGGCTGTTGTCGTGCCGGGGTTGGATGCTTGCCGGTGGTCAGCCTGACAAACACGCCTACTCCTCCTGGAAATATGCCTGGTTGAACAGCGGCTCGCGCTCCTTGAGCACCTTGAATAACTCGCCCAGAAACAGGTTGGCCCGCAGGTAGAACACCGGCCCGTTCAGCTCGCGCTGGATATTGCCGGGCACGAAAAAGGGCTGCCGCCAGCCCAAGCCGGTGCCCGCGCCCGCCCACCGGAACACCCGCAGCTGGGCCGCCAGCGTGGGCTCGACCACACCCATGAAATCGCGCGGGGTTTTGTCGAGGCCACCGGCCATGTTTTCGTACACCACGTAGGCCGAGCCCAGGCCCAGCTGGAGGTTGCCGCTGATTTCCCAGCGGCGCGTTTCGAGCAGGGCGTAACCGGCATAGGCGGCCAGGTAGCGGAAGCGAATCTGGGCATCGGCATCTTCGGCGGCGTTGCCGGGGGCAGGCTGCCGGCTGGGCACGCCGGTGCTGAGGAAATAGATGGCGGCCCCGAGGCGAAAGCGGTTTTTGAACTCGATGCCCAGCTTCAGCCCATTGATGGTGGTGAAGTGGTGGTTGAGGATGGAGTAGCGCGAGTCGTACTGCGCCACGAAGCGGCTGTGGGGCAGGTAAACGATAGATGGGCGGCGGTGCGCCAGCGAGTCGCGCGCCTGGGCCGGAGTAGCGAGAGCCTGCCCCCGCACGTCCACCCCGGCCAGCAGGCCCCCAAGCAAAAGCAGACTCCGAAACCCGACCATAGCAGCCAAAATGAAAGCGGCACCAACCCCGCAAAGGTATACTCCGGCGGCCCGGCCTACCGTGCCAGGGCCTGCTCGATGGCAGCCACGGCCTCGGCTCCGCTGCCGGGGCGCGGCGCCTCACGGCTGATGATGCGCCCGTCGCGTCCGATGAGCCAGAACGTGGGGTAGCCGGGCACCTGGTAGCTGGTGGCAATTGCGTTGTCGGGGGAGCGCAGGTGCACGCTATTGGCGCTGGTGAGGTGTTCGGCGGCCAGCACGTGTTGCCACTGGGCTTCGGTATCGTGCACCGAGATGAAAACGAAGGCCACGTCGCGGCCCTCGAATTTCTTTTTCAAGTCGATGCTGGCGGGCATTTCCTTCAGGCACGGGCCGCACCAGGTGCCCCAGAAATCGAGGTACACGATTTTGCCCCGCAGGTCGGCCAGCGACACCGGTTTGCCGGTATTGTCGAGCAGCGTGAAGGCCGGGGCCGGCTTACCTATCTGCACCATTGCCTGCCGGCCGATGAGCGTGCGCAGGTCGCGGGCGAACGTGGAGTCGCGGTTCTGGATGCGGAAGGTGGGATAAGCGGCCAGCACGCCATCAAGGTCGTTTACAAGCTTCCAGCTGTAGAGCTGGTACATGGCCCGGTCGATGGTGGCCGTGCTGGTTCCGAAGTCGGCCTGGGCCTGGGCGTAGAGGCGGGGGGCTTCGTCCGGGTCGGTACTGAGCCTGTTCGTGGGCAACAGGCGGTAGCTGTAGTTGGTCAGCAGCCGCATTAGGGCCGTGTTGCCGTAGAGGCCCCGGTCGCTCAGCAGGTATTGGTCGAACTTCTTCAGGGGCAGCTGTTGCAAAAAATCAAAATACGCAGCCGGCAGCGCGGTACCCGTGGGGCGAAAGGCGGAGTATTCGAGCAAGGTGGCGGCCCAGTTCAGGTCGATATCGAGGGCGCGGTTGCGTTGGAAATCAGCAGGCAGCGGGTGGGCCTGCGCGTAAGTAGCCAGGAAGCCGCGCCGTGCCTGCCGGTTGGCATCGGCCTCCTGGCGCAGTTGGGCTAACGTAGGCCGGGCCTTGGTTGCGCCACGCGGCGCGGCGCTGGCGGGGCCAATCTCGAACCTCCACAGCGACTGCGCCAGGTAGTTGTTCTGGTTGGCTCTTTGTCCGGTGAAAAGCAGGGTTTCGTCGAAGCGCGGGAAATCCAGAGTGAGCCGCGCGTGGTCGCCGGGGCTGAGGAACAGGCTGGTCTGCTGGCGGGCATAGGTGAGCACTATTGGGAGTACCAGCCTGCAGGTCTGTCAGGGTCACGTTGAAATCGCCGGCCGGACTCAGCTTTGCTTTCACGCCCTGGGGGCCATAGTGCGGTATGTAGCTGAGCCGCACCGAGTCGCCCGCCGGAGTGTGGTCGAGGTGGCCGGAAAGCGTAGCCGGAGATGGCGGCGCGGGCTGGTGCAAGGTGGCAACAAGAGCCAGGGCAAGAAGGGAAAGCGGCATGAAACAGCAGAATTGAGTGGAAAGGCAGGAAAAGAAACCACCCAGCTACAGCGTCGCCCGCCGGCCCAAGAGTTGCTTCGCCCCGGCCCTTTCGCTGCTTCAACCCACCCAACCGTCGTTTCACCCCGCCCGCGCTGGGGCCGGGCCGGGGCCGGGCGTAGGTTTGCCTCACATTCAGACAGACTTATGCTCACGCCCGACTTCCTCTTCTCGCTCGCCAACCCCGTGGCCCTGTTGGGCTGGGCGCTGCTGGTGCTGGCCCCGCGCTGGCGCGGCACCCGCGCCGTGGTGCTGGGCGGCGCGTTGCCCCTGCTGCTGGCCGCCACTTACGCGGTGCTTATCGCGGCGCACTACCTGGGGCCGCACGGCGGCGAAGGCGGTTTTGGCTCCCTGGATGAGGTCGCGGCGCTGTTTCGCGACCGGTGGGCGCTGCTAGCCGGCTGGGTGCACTACCTCTGCTTCGATATGTGGACGGGGGCCTGGGAGCTGCGCGATGCCCAGCGGCGCGAGGTACCCCACGGGCTGCTGGTGCCCTGTCTGGTCCTCACGTTTCTGTTCGGGCCGGTGGGGCTGCTCCTGTACTTCGGGGTGCGCAGCCGCTACCCCGCGCCGGCCAGCCAGCGTTGAGCTCAACCGTTTAATTCCTTTGCCATGAAAACGCTCCTGATGCTTACGCCGGGTGATACGCTCGTGCCCACCCGCCAGCCCGCTGACAACCGCCTGCAAGAGGCCCTGCGCGGGCTGCACCGCGCGAACCCCCTGCTATCGTGGACGGGCTGGGTGAACGTGGGCCTGGCCGCCCTGGCCCTCAGCCTGCTGCCCCTCGACCACCGCCTGGTAACCGGGGCGCTGGTGTGGCTCAAGCCGCTGAAATTCGCGCTGTCCATCACGGCCTTCGTCTGGACCCTGGGCTGGCTGCTGGCCGACCTGCCGGCCGCCGCCCAGCGTAGCGTACGCCGCCTGAGTTG
The DNA here is from genome assembly GCA_030853845.1 of Bacteroidota bacterium. Lineage (GTDB taxonomy): Bacteria > Bacteroidota > Bacteroidia > Cytophagales > Hymenobacteraceae > Hymenobacter. The sequence continues at coordinate 7,454 of JALYUI010000763.1, forward strand.
GGGCGTGGCCGTGAGCATGGCCGTGGAGCAGCTCGTGATTTTCGTGCAGGCCGCCCGGGGTACCACCTCGCACTACAACAACTCCTCCGCGCTCAATGCCATCCTGTTTGGCCTGATGGGCATTTTCATCCTGGTAAATTCCCTCATGTCGGCCTGGGCGCTGTACCTGGCCTGGCGGCACCGGCCACACGGTCCGGCCGGCTACGTGTGGGGCGTGCGGCTGGGGCTGCTGGTGTTTCTGGTGGGCTCGGTGCTGGGCGGGCTCATGATTCACCTCAACCAGCACACCGTGGGCGCGCCCGACGGCGGCCCCGGCCTGCCCGGCCTGGGCTGGAGCACCCGCGCCGGCGACCTGCGCATCGCGCATTTCATGGGGATGCACGCTTTGCAGGCCCTCCCGCTGCTGGGCTGG
>JALYUI010000782.1 GCA_030853845.1 Bacteroidota bacterium
GATTCGTTCTAGCGGACCAGCGCCCGCAGCGCGGCCAAAGCAACTTCCGTTTCCGGGCGCTTCTTCTCGACCTGGCGCTCGGTTTTGGGGTCGCCGTGCTCAGTTTCCCGGGCGGGGGTGGGGATTCCCTTGATGTAATAAGCCAGCAGGGCCTGGCGCAGGGCGGGAGTGAGGTGCTCGAACTGGTGCTTGTTCAGCTCGCGCAGCAGCTCATTGTAGGTCTGGTCGGCCAGGGCGTAGGTGGCGGGGCGGGTGGGCTGACCGGTATCGAGGTTGGTGTCGGGCAGGGTGTGGGCGGAGGCGGTATCGGCCGGCTGCTGGCGGGCCAGCAGCACGAATTGCGCCAGCACTGCCCGGTAGCTGGCCCGGAACTTCGCCTCGCCCGCCGCGTCGGGCAGCTTAAAGGCGTAGGTTTTCAGCGGGCCGATTTTGGGCAGTAGGTTGATGACAAAGGCCATGGCCCGCGCCCCGAAGCCCGGCCGTTCGTAGCCGCTGCCAAATTCCTTGCGAAAAGCGCCGGGGCTGGCCTTGTAGCGATAGTCGCGCCGCCGGGCCTGGGGGCTCATCTTTCTGATTTCCTTGCGCTGGCTTTGCCAGGCGGCACGGGCGGTGGCCGGCAGCAGCTGGTTCACGGCGAAGCGAAAGGTGGCCACGCTCGCATCCACGTTCACCACGACCTGACCTAATTCCAGCCCGTAGGTAGCCAGGAAAGCGCGCTCCAGCACCGTTTTATTCACCTGAAAACCAATAAACTTGTGATACTCCTGGCTGCGGTAGCGCCCGGCTGCCACCTGCACCACATCGAACGAAAACTCCAGCTCGGTGTGGCGCTTGGTGGCCTGCTCGTAGGTGACGACCGGGCCGAATTGCGCCTTCAGGTCGGGGTACACGGTGGGCATAATCTGGTTGGTGCCCTCGGGGTGGCCCACGTTGTCGGCGGCGTAGTGGGCCAGCGCGCCCAGGGCAAAGGCGTACTCGTTGCGGTCGCGGGCCAGGCGCAGCAGGTTGGCTACGAAGTCGCCGGAGCGCACGTAGTGCGTGAGGTTTGTGAAGAGTTTCGAGCCCAGCGGGTAGTAGCCCATATCCTGCAAAATCGACCCACCATAGGCGTAGCTTTTGGCAGTTTCGAGCTCATCGGCCGTGCCCCCGGGATAGTGGCGGCGCAGCTGCGGCAGCAACGCCCGCTCCCAGGTCGAGTCGATGACGGCCTGGTGGGTGAGCACCGAGTAGGCGGCGGCCGGGGCCAGCGGCGCGGCCAGCAGCAGGAGCAGCAGGAGGCGGAAAAGCATAGGGCGAGGTAATGGGCGAAAGCTGCTGGGGCAACGGGGAAACCTGGTCGGCCGTTGCGCCGGGACTGTTTCCGCCAGCGGGCCGGAGCCGGGCGGCCGGAGCGGGCGGCGCGCAATATTCCGCGCAATTTCCGTTGGGCTATCGGCCGGCAGCATCTTAGCCGACTTCCATTTCGGTATGAGAATCCTTGTAATTACCACGCTGCTACTAGCCGGCCTACGCGGCTGCTTCGGGCAGACGGCCCCGCCCGATTCGGCCACCACCGGCCCCGATGGGCCGGCCGCACTCGCGCCCTTTTCTGCGCCCGTATACCGGGCCACGCTGCGCCGGTTCGACGCCCGCCGCCGGCAACTGGCGACTCACTACCGCCGGGCCGGCACTGCCAGCCGCCGGGCCGCCTGCCTGCGCTCGGCCCGCGAGCTGTTCCTCACCGAGCTCGACAGCACTATATTTCCGGCCTGGGAAGGCACGGAGTGGGCTTTTTACGGTACCACCTGGGAGCCCCGGCGCGGCAGCATTGCCTGCGGCTATTTCGTTACGACCTCGCTGCACGATGCTGGCCTGCGCCTGCAACGCACCGTGCTGGCCAAACAAACCTCCGAAACTATCATCAAAAACCTGACCTCCGAAGCCCACATAACCCGCTACCGGGGCCTGAGCCAGGCCGAATTTGTGGCGCAGGCGCGGTTGCAGGGGCCGGGCCTCTACGTGCTGGGGCTCGATTTCCACGCCGCCTTCCTGCGGGTGCGTGAAAACGGGGCCGTGCAGATGGTGCACTCCAGCTATGTGGGAACGGGCGCGGTGGTGCGCGAAGCCGCCGAAAGCAGCGCCGCGCTGCCTTCCAACTACCGGGTGCTGGGCAAGGTATCGGCCGACGAGGTTTTGCTGCGCCACTGGCTGCTGGGCGAGGCGCTGGCCGTGCACGGAGCTACCGTAAAGGAGTAGGGGAGGCAGCATTGGCTTTTTCGAAAAAGCGCCTACCTTGGCCAGCTGTTCATTCAGCCGTTTTGCCGATGTCGCCCGCCGTTCAATCTCTGCCTTTTGCGCCCGTAGCCAGCCGGGCCGCCACGCCCCGCGTGCACGCCATCGACGTGGTGCGTGGGCTGGCCATGGTCATCATGGCCCTCGACCACATCCGCGAGTTCTGGACGCCCACCCCGGTGCGGGCCGAAGACGTGGCCCACGCCTCGGTGCTGCTGTTTTTCACACGCTGGATTACGCACTTCTGCGCGCCCACCTTCGTGTTTCTGGCGGGCACCAGCGTATTTCTGCTCCAGCAGAAGTACGCCGATAAAGGCCGGGTGAGTCGGTTTCTGCTCACGCGCGGGCTGTGGCTGATTGGGTTGGAAATCGTGGTGGTCAACTTCCTGCTGCAATGGGGTGCCTATAATCTGATACTGCTTCAGGTAATCTGGGCCATTGGCTGGGGCATGGTGGTGCTGGCGGGCCTCATCTGGCTGCCGCGTGGCCTTACGGCGGCGCTGGCGCTGCTCGTCATTCTGGGCCACAATGCGCTGCCTAACATCCAGCCGGTCACGGCCGCCACGCTGTTGCCGGCGCTACTCTACGACAGTCCTTTTCTGTATCAGCTCACCCCGAAGCTACCGGTGCTGGCGGCCTACACCATTCTGCCCTGGACGGCGGTGCTGGCGGCTGGCTACGTTATCGGGCCGTGGTTTCGGGAGCCGCTGGCGCTGCGCAACCGCCACCTGCGGCTGGCCGGGGCCGGGGCGCTGCTGCTGTTCGTGATGTTGCGGTTCAGCAACTGGTACGGCGACCCGCAGCCCTGGGCCGGGCAGGCGCGCGGGCCGCTCTACACCGCGCTCTCGTTTATCAACGTCACCAAATACCCGCCGTCGCTGCTGTTTCTCAGCCTCACGCTGGGGGTGGCGCTGCTACTGCTGTCGGTGGCCGAGGACGTGCCCACCCGGCTGCGCGGCTGGCTGAGCGTGTTCGGCAAAGTGCCCATGTTCTACTACCTGATGCACCTGGTCCTCATCAGCGGCGGCGCGCTGGTCTGGACCTGGGCTAAATTCGGCCAGCCCTACAACCTGTCGTTTGCGCCGCCCGGCGTGCCGCAGCCGGCCGCCTACCAGCCCAGCCTGCTGCGCGCCTACGTGGTGTGGGCCGTGGTGGTGCTAGCCCTGTACTGGCCCTGCCGCTGGTACCAGGGCTACAAGCAGCGGCACTCGCACTGGTGGCTGTCGTACTTGTAACCGCTGTGACGCACCTGGCACGGAACCCTGCTCCGTGCCGACTACGATGTGGAAAAGCCCCGCCGGAAATTTTTCCGGCGGGGCTTTTCATTGGTCCTGTCCGGAATGGTGCTGGCTTACTGGGAATTGTTGCGGCCGGGTGGTAGCTTGCCGGCCGCAACCCCTCGTCACACCAAACTCTAACGCTATGAAACACCGCTACTTTCGCTTCGTCTTGTTTCTGGGGCTGCTGGTGCTGGCCCGCGCGGCCCAGGCCCAGCTTTCGCCCGAGGCCCAACTCACCAAGCTCTCGGTGGCCCAGCTGATGAGCTGGACTGCCACCGGCCCCACCGCCCTGCCGGCCAACGTGAGCCGCGTACCGCTGGCCACCCGCCAGAATACGCTGGCTACGCAGCTGAACCCGGCCCAGAGCTTCGCCCACAAGGTCAACTATATTCCCGATGGCATGGCGGGCTTCGCGGGCTACCTCACCGAGCAGCCCCGCTTCAACCTCTACAACTTCACCCACTGGCAGTACATCGACGTGCTCACCTGGTTCGATGGGCCGGTGGCCATTCCGACCCGGCCCTGGGTCGAAACGGCCCACCGCAACGGCGTGAAGGTGATTGGCTCGGTATTCACGACGGCGGCCGACGTGGCGGCGCTGGTGCAGAAAGATGCGGCCGGCAACTACATCGGCGCGCAGAAGCTGGTCGACGTGGCCAATTATTACGGGTTCGATGGCTGGTTTTTCAACGAGGAATCGGGCGTGAGCACGGCCACGGCCACCGAGCTGCGCAACCTGTTCAAGCAGCTGCAAACCCTGCGGCCGGCCGGCATGGAAATGCACTGGTACGATGCCATGCTGCCCAGCGGCGGCATCAGCTACCAGAATGCGCTGAACTCGGCCAACCAGCTGCTGTTGCAGGAAGGCAGCACCCGCGTGAACGATGCCATGTTCACCAACTACTTCTGGTCGGGGGCCAGCAACATCAACACCTCGGTGAATACCGCCACCACGCTGGGCCGCAGTCCCTTCGACGTGTACATGGGGGCCGACCTGTGGCCTAACCGCTCCAACCAGTCGCTGTTCACCCAAACGGCCTGGATTGACAACTACTTCACCGGCGGCGACCTGACGCAGCCCCGGCTGTCGTTCGGCCTGTTCGCGGCCAACCTCACCTACAACGGCGGCTTCAACGCCTTCAACTCCAACGCCGCCGACTACGCCAACTTCTACCGCACCGAGCAGCGCATGTTTGCCGGCAACGACCTCGACCCCGTCACGCCCGACGCCAGCGGCTGGAAGGGCTTCGGCCACTACGTGCCGGTACGCAGCGTCATCAACACGCTGCCTTTCGAAACCGCGTTTTCGGTGGGGCAGGGCAGGGTTTTCGCCAACAACGGTACCCAGCTCACCAAAAGCTGGACCGACATGGCCCGCCAGAGCCTGCTGCCCTCGTGGCAGTGGGCGCGCACCGGGGCCACTACGGTAGCTGCCGGCTTCGATTTCAGCCGCGCCTGGTACGCCGGCAACTCCATCAAGCTCGAAGGCAGCCTGGCCGCCGGCACCAGCAGCACCGTGAAGCTGTACCAGACCAGGCTGGCCATCACGGCCCCCACCACGCTCGACCTCACCTTTAAGGCCGGCGCGGCCGGGGCCAGCAGCTCGCGTCTGGCCCTGTATTTCAGCGACAACCTGGCCGTGCCCGAGTACGTGGACCTGGGCACCGTGGCCGACACGCTCTGGACCACCCGCAGCCTGCCGCTGGCCGCCTACGCCGGGCGCGAGTTGGCCGTTATCGGCGTGCAGGCCACGTCGGCCGCCGCCGTGGCCGCCTACCGCCTCAACCTGGGCCGCCTGAAAGTATATAACGCGCCGGCCGCCGCCACGCTGCCGGTGGCCAGCTTCTCGGCCAGCGCCACCACCGTCACGGCCGGGCAGTCCGTCACGTTTTCCAACGCCAGCACCAACGCCGGCAGCTACGTGTGGACGTTTGCGGGCGGCACGCCGGCCAGCAGCACCGCTGTTTTTCCGGTGGTGAGCTACGCCACGCCCGGCACCTATGCCGTGAAGCTGCGCGCCCAGAACGCCACCGGGCGCGACTCGCTCACCCGCCCGGGCTACATCACGGTGCTGGCCCCGGGCAGCAGCGGCGGCAACTTCGCCTTGCTTTATGACGGCAGCACCAAGTACGTTGATGCGGGTACGCTGAACCTGAGCGGGGCCGCCCTCACGCTGGAGTGCTGGGTGAAAGTGAATGCCTTTAAAACGGCTTTCCCGTACATTTCGAGCCTGGTGGGCATGGAAGCCAGCGGCGTGACGGCCCTGCTGCGCCTCGGCGATGCCAGCCTGGCCGCCAGCAAGGTGCAGTTTGTGCTGAACGTGAACGGGGCCGATACCAAAGTGCCCTCCAACACGGCGCTGGTCGCCAATACCTGGTACCACCTAGCCGCCACCTACGATGGGGTAGAGATGAAAATCTACATCAACGGGGCACTCGATGCCTCACAGATTGCTTCCGGCCCCCTTGCCGCCAACGGCATTTTCGCCCTGGGCCGCAACTACGACGACAGCCGCATTCTCAACGGTTCGCTCGATGAGGTGCGGGTGTTCACGCGCGCCCTCACCGCCACCGAAGTAGCCGCTTCGCCCTGCCAGATTGCCCCCGCCACTGCCGGCCTGGAGGGCTACTGGCGCTGCGACGAAGGCAGCGGACTGGCTACCAGCGACGCCACCGGCCACGGCCACAACGGCACCCTGGTGAATATGACCCCCACCGACTGGTCGACCAACACGCCCACGCAGTGCGCCACCACCTCGGCCACCCGCCCCAGCCAGCAGCCCGGCCTCGAAGTGTTGGTGTTCGGCAACCCCGTGCCCGGTGGGCTGGCCGAGATTGAAGTGCCCAACGCGGCGGGCCAGCCGCTGCAATTACAGCTCACCAATGCCCTCGGGGCCGTGGTGTGGCAGCAGGAAGTGTCGGCCAACCCGGGCGGCCGCCGCCTGCGCGTGCCGCTGCCGCCCGCCGCCGGCCTGTACCTGCTGCGGGTGAGCGCGCCCGGCCGCGCTGCCACTGTAAAACTGCTGAAGCCGTAGCCGAATTCTTTTGCGCCCGAGTTATGCTACTCCTCACGAAGTAACTGCTGGTACACATCCGCTTCGCGTAAATGGTGTAAGGGCAGTGAGAAGGCGAGGTCAGGGGAGCGCGGTAAAGGGACGGCTTTTGTAACAAATAATTTGCAACATTTTAAAAAGTTGCAAATTATTTGTTACAAAAGCGAAGCTCGTCACGGAGTGCCCGGCGAAAAGGGGTAGGGTGCAGGGGCTCACATTAATTCTTGACAAACAGTTTCATGGTAAGGATGAGCGGCAAGGCGCGTCTGCCCGGCCGTACCTCTTTTTTCCCTGAATCTGATGAAAACCCTGTTCCGCTTCGGCGCACTCGGGCTGGCCCTGCTGGGGGCAGCCCCCCTGGCTTCGGCCCAAACCCCCGAGCTCACGGCTACGGCCCTGGCGGTGGGCACACCCGCGCCGCTCTTCAGCGCCAAAGATGCCGCCGGCCACGACGTAGACCTGAAGCAGCTGCTGAAAAAAGGCCCCGTGGTGCTGTATTTCTACCGGGGGCAGTGGTGCCCCTTCTGCAACAAGCAGCTCAGTCAGCTACAGGATTCGCTGGCTCAGCTAACGGCCAAAGGCGCACAGGTGGTGGTGGTTTCGCCCGAAACCCAGGAAAATATCGGGAAGACGGTGGCGAAAACCAAAGCCAGCTTTCCCATCGTGCACGACCAGAACTTCGCCATCATGAAAGCCTATCACACGGCCTTCACCGTGCAACCCGACGTGGTGAGCAAGTACAAAGGCTTCGGCGTGGACCTGCTGGCCGCCAATGGGGCTGACGCGGCCGTGCTGCCCGTGCCCGCAACCTACATCATCGGGAAAGACGGCAAAATCAAGTACGCCTACTTCAACCCCGACTACCGCCGCCGCGTGAGCGTGCGCGAAGTAGCCGCCGCGCTGTAAAGCCACCGTTAGCCCGCGAATCGAAGAGCCCGAAACATTGTTTCGGGCTCTTTTTGGTTGTTTTCGGCAGGGGCGTAGGCAAGCCCTACCGGTTACGACCCCGTCCCTACATCTTCTTGCATCGACAATTAAATTCCGCCCCGGGCTAGGAAGAGCGGGGGCGAAGTCATTAGTTTTGAGAAGGTAAATACCCAGGCTGCGCTCTACCGGTTTTTCGCGCCCCGCTTCCATGCTTCGACTTCTTTTCCTGCTGGCCCTCGGGGCGCTGGGGCCGCTGGGCAGCCGGGCGCAGGAGCTCCCTTATTTCTCGCCCGATACTACCCAGCGCCACCAGCTGGCCGTGGCCCAGCGCCGCGCCGCGCAGGCCGGGCTGCTGGTGCCCACAACCGGCAGTAGCGCGTACCGCGACCACTACCGCCGGGTGGTGGCCGAGGCCTCGGCCGACGTCTACAACTCCATCCGCTACTCAGCCCTGCTCGACCCCGTGCTGGAGCCCTACGTGCAGCGCGTGTTTGCCCGCATCCTGGCCGCCAACCCGCAGCTGCCCGCCACCACCCGGCTGGTGCTCAGCCGCAACCCCGAGCCCAACGCCCACGCTGCCGGCAACAGCACCATCATGCTGAACCTGGGCCTGCTGCCCCGCCTCGAAAACGAAAGTCAGCTGGCCTACATTCTCTGCCACGAGCTGGCTCACATCGCCTGCCGCCACCTCGAAACCGGCCTGCGCGAACGGCTCACGGCCCTGCACAGCAAGCAGATGCAGCAGGATTTCCGCCGCATCATCGATTCCGAATACAACATCAGCTCCCAGATTAAGGCCCTGGCCCTGGGCTTTTCGCTGAACACCAGCTACCACCACCGCCGCTTCGAGAAGCAGGCCGACTCGCTGGGCTACGTGCTGCTGGCCCGCAGCAGCTACGAGGCCCCGCAGGCCTACCGCACCCTGCAGGTGCTCGACGGGGTGGACCGGCCCGAAAACCCGGCACCGCTACCACTACGCACGTATTTCAGCTGCGCCGAGTTTCCGCGCCCGTTCGGCGACGCACCGGCCCGGCCGGCTTCCATCTTCACGGTGAGGGAGGCCGAGAAAACCGTGCTCGAAACCTCCGATACGCTCAAATCGCACCCCGACTGCGGCAAGCGGATGCGCTACGTGCAGGCCCTGGCCGGCGGCCGGGTAGCCGACGGCCCGCAGCCGCCAAGCCCGTCCGATTTTGACCGCATCCGCCGTCTCAGCCGCCTGGAGCTGGTGCAGAGCTGGTTCGACTACGAGTGCTACGACCACGCCCTGTTCGAAGCGCTGCACCTGCTGGGAACGGACCCCGCCAACGCCTACCTGCGCGACATGGTGCAGCTCAGCCTGTTCGAGCTGCGCCAGCACCTGCAAAACCACACGTACTCCGAAGTGGTGTCGAACAGCTCGCCCCGGCAGGATGCCGGCTTCAACACCCTGCTGCTTGCCCTCAACGACCTGGGCCTCGACGATTTTCGGGGCCTGAGCGCCTGCTTTGCGCAGGCCGGCGGCCCGCCCGCACCCGCCGCGCGCCCCAACGAGTTTGCGCTGGCCGCCCGCTACACCAGTACCGTGCTGGCCGCCGAGCCCGAGGCCCCGGCGGCCCTGGCCCTGCGCGCCGACTACGAGCGCCAATACCCCCAGGGCCGCTTCACCAAGCTGCTGTTTCCGGCCCCCAAGCCCAAAGCTAAGGGGCAGCACTAGCCGCGCCGGGCCAAGGGCCTCTCCTTCAAATTTCCATCATCCCGTTTTCACCTTTATTAATTCCTGCATGAAGTTTCTGCAACGCCTGCCGCTGGCGGCCCTGCTGCTGCTGGCAACCCCGGCCGCTTTCGCCCAAACCACTACCCTGACCGGCGTTGAGCGGGTGTACCGGGGTGCCCTGTCGCCCATTTATGAGGGCAATGAGGTGAAGGGCTACGTGATGTTTATGCGCGGCGACAAGGCCGACCGCAAAAACGATAACTACCTGCTCGACCTCTACGACCAGGACCTGACCAAGGTGTCCACCATCACCATTCAGAAGCCCGCTGGCCGCTATACGCTACTCAAAAATACCTTCAACGGCTCCGCTTTTGCCTTTTACTTCTTTAATGCGAAGGACAAAACCCTTGAGATAGAAACCTACGACACCAGCCTGAAAAAGCTGGGTAGTAAAGTTATCGGCGAGCTCACCACTGGCGACCTGCGGGTCCTCCAATCCCAGCTCCGGGCCGAGGACCCCACGGCCGGGGGCTTTATGCTGGGAATGAACCTGTTCGCGGTGCCGGGTCTGGGCTTTGTGCGCAATGGCTACACCGGCGGTATGGCCAAGGGCTACACGCTGGCCATCTACGACAACAAGCTGGGCATTCACTGGCGGATTGCTTCCAGCGAAGACGCCAAGGAGTACGAGTCGCTCACCCTGACCGAGGCGGCCGACAAGTACCTGCTGGGCGTGATGGCCCGGCGCAGTGGGGCCCTGTCGCGCAAGATTACGTCGTACATGGTGGTGCTGGAAGCCAAAACCGGCAAGAAGATTATTGATTTGCCGGTCGAAACCAGTTCCACCGAGCAGCTTTCGCTCAGCTCTTTCACCTTCGACCCGGACAAGCGCGAGTTTATAGCCGTAGGCGAATACTACAAGCTCGACGACAAGCCCTTCGTGAATAAGAGCCAGGGCTTCTACGTGAAGCGCTTTAGCGAGGCGGGCAAGCCCGTGAGCACCAAAAATTTCGGCTGGCAAAACGAGGTAGCCGCCCTGATGCCTGCTGAAGCCAAAGCCAGCCTCGAAGACAACTATGTGAACTACAACCACAATATTGTGAGAGGAGCCAATGGCCACATGTACATCGTGGCCGAACAGTTTAAAATTGTGGGTGATGGCCTGGGTATCGCCGCGAACGTGCTGTACGGCGGTGGTACCCATGCCAGCGTTTCCAAAGGCAAGGTGGCCAACCTGTTCATTTTTGAGCTCGACCAGGATGCCAAGCTGACCAGCGTGAAATTCTATCCCAAAACTGTCACCAATGCGGTTCTGCCTTCCGGAACGGGATTTCTGAGTGCCGGCCTCCTGGGGCAGATTATGAAAATGCAGGGCGATTTCGACTACCAGTTCGTCCAGAAAAACGAGGAGAATTCGAAGTTCAACGTGGTCTACGTCAACTTCGACAAGGAGAAAGGAGAGGCCGCTAAAACCTACGTGGGCAACATTTCCTTCGGTGACAACGGCAAGTACACCGTCGATAAAATCGAAATGCCCGCCGGCCCGACGTACTCGTACCTCTACCCCGCCAAGCCCGGCTACGTGCTGATTGCCGACTACCTGAAGAAGAAAAAAACGCTGGATATGCGCCTGGTGAAAGTCAACAACTAAAGCCAACTGCATTTTCCTAAAACCACAAGGCCCGGCAATTTGCCGGGCCTTGTGGTTTTAGCAGCTCAAGTCTGCGTCCAGTCAGGCAAGCAATTCCGCGCGGCCTACCAGCCCGCACGCTTTGGCCCGTAGGTCAGCCTGGGCCGCTGCCCAGCCCTCGGCCGAAATGGCGCGGGTGGCATCGGTGACAACAGTGGTGGCGAAGCCGGCGGCCAGCGCATCCAGGGCCGAGTAGAACACGCAGTAGTCGGCGGCCAGGCCGGCCACGAAAACTTCGGTCACGCCCCGGCCGCGCAGGTAGTCGGCCAGGCCGGTGCTTTTGCGGTGGCCGTTGTCGAAAAAGGCGCTGTAGCTGTCGATTTCGGGGTTCATGCCCTTGCGGAAAATGGCTTCGATGCGCGCCGTATGCAGGGCCAGGGCGAGGGCCGCCCCGTCGCTGGCCTGGAGGCAGTGGTCGGGCCAGAGCACCTGCGGCAGGCCGTGCAGGTCAATCTGCTCGAATTGGGTGCGGCCAGCGTGGCTGCTGGCAAAGCTCTGGTGGCTGGCCGGGTGCCAGTCCTGGGTAGCCACCACGAGGTCGAACTGCGCCTGCAATTCATTCACTAAAGGAATAATTTCGTCGCCGGCCGGCACCGCCAGCCGCCCGCCGGGCAAAAAGTCGTTTTGAATATCGATGAGAAGCAGAGCGCGCATAGGGCTGGTAGGGTTAGTGCGGGGCAAAAGAACGTCATGCTAAATAGAAACAGTCGATTTCTGCCTGGTTAAAACAAGGTATTTGCGGCGGGGTTACGTTACTGCACTTACCACTCACGAAAACAACTCATGGCTAACCTTCAGAATCAGATTGCCCTCGTAACCGGTGCCACGTCGGGCATTGGCCAGGTAACGGCCACCGAATTGGCCAAAATGGGCGCACACGTCGTTATTCTGGCCCGCAATGCCGAAAAAGCCGCCACCACGCAGCAGGAAATTAAAGCCGCCGCCGGCCACGACCACGTGGACGTGCTGCTGGCTGACCTCGCCGACCTGAGCCAGGTGCGCCGCGCCGCCGCCGAGTTCAACGCGAAATATCCCCGCCTCGATATTCTGGTGAACAATGCCGGCCTGATTCTGGGTGCCGAGCGGCAGACGTCGCCCGAGGGCTACGAGCTGGGCGTGGCCACCAACCACTTAGGCCCATTTTTGCTCACCAGCCTGCTGTTCGACAAGCTGAAAGCCAGCCCGGCGGCGCGCGTGGTGAACGTGGCTTCCACCGCGTACCGCATGGCCCGGCCCGATTTCGCCGATTTTCAGACTACCCGCGGCTATGGGGCGCTGGGCGTGTATGCCAACACCAAGCTCTACAACATCATGTTCACGCAGGAGCTGGCCCGCCGCCTGCGGACGCACGGCATCGGCAACGTCACGACCAATGCGCTGCATCCCGGCGTGGTAGCCAGCAGCTTCGGCAGCGGGGCCAATGGCCTGATGAGCATTTTTGTGCAGCTGGGCCGGCCGTTTATGATATCGAACGCGAAAGGCGCCGAAACCAGCATTTTCCTGGCCTCGGCCCCCGAGGTGGCCAGCATCAGCGGCGGTTATTTCGACAAGAAGAAGGCTCAGGCCGTGAAAAATTCCTTCAACACGCCCGAGCACGCCCGCCGGCTGTGGGAGCTGAGCGAGGAGTTGACCGGCACGCAGTTTCTGGCGTAATTCGGCCCGCCGCTTTTCCCGGCCCGCCCGCGCCATGTCCAGCCCCACTGCTGCTTCCGAACCCCTTATCGACCTGGCCGCCTACGCGGCGCGGGTGGGCTACACCGGCCTGCTCGCACCCACGGCCGATGTTTTCGTGGCCCTGCATCGGGCGCAGGCCTACCGCATCCCGTTCGAAAACCTCGACATTCACCTCGGCCGCCCCATCGGTCTCGACGCGGCCAGCCTCAGCCAGAAGCTGCTGGCCGAGCGCCGGGGCGGCTACTGCTACGAGCTGAACGGCCTGTTCGGGCGGGTGCTGCGGCAGCTGGGCTTCGAAGTAACCAACCTGGTGGGCCGCAACCTGATTGCCGGCGCGCCACTGCGTCCGCGCGCCCACCAGCTGCTGCTGGTGCTGGTAGCGGGCCAGCCCTGGGTGGCCGACCTGGGCTTTGGCGGCAACACCCTGCTCGAGCCCATTCCGCTGGTGGCCGGCCCCGAGCACCGCATGGGCTTCGACACCTACCGGCTGCAAACCGCCCCGCCGCACAGCTACCACTTGCAGCTGCTGCTGGACGGGCAGTGGCAGAGCCTCTACAGCTTCACCCTCGACGAAACCCAGCCCAGCGACTACCGGATGATGAGCTATTTCTACTCGCATTCGCCTGATTCGCCGTTTCGCCAGCAGCGCCTGTGCGCCCGGGCCACGCCCGACTACCGCGCCAGCCTGGTCGACCGCGAACTGAAAATCCGTCGGCCCGATGGCAGCAGCACATCAACTGTGCTGGCTGATGCGCAGGAGTATGCGACCGCGCTGGATGCGTATTTCGGCATCCGGCTGGGGCCGGAGCAGGTGGCGCAATTGTTTCAGGGCAACGGCTGAAGCAGTGGCGTTATACGTGGGCTTTCGGGTGCAGCGCCCGCCATTCATCTTCCAGAATGCCCATTTCGATGAGGGTCCAGTAACCTTCTTCGTGGCGTACCACGTCGCGCAGGCGGCCTTCCTCCTGAAAGCCGCACTTGAGATAGCAGTTGATGGCGGCGTGGTTGAAATCGTACACGCCCAGGCTCACGCGGTGCAGGTGCAGCTCCTCGAAGGCCACGCGCAGGAGGGCCTTCACCATGCCCTGGCAGATGCCGCGCCGCCGCTCGGTGGTGTGGCCCACCAGCACCCGCGTGATGCGCCCGGCCCGGTCGCGCTCGCTGATACCGCCCAGCGAGATGTGGCCCAGTGTGAGGCCCGATTTCCCGTCAACGGCCTTGTAGATGAACACACTGGGGTCGGCAAAGTCGTTGGAACCCTCAATGTACCAGCGCAGGCCCGCCTCGGTGAGTGGAAACGAGAACATCGAGCCGCTCCATTCCTTCATCAGCCGCTCGCTGTCGACCCATTCGATGAGCTGGGCAAAATCGGCAGGGGTGAAGGGTTCGAGCTGAATCATGGGCGGCGTGGGGATGAATATTTCTAGGCTGCAAGTTAAGCGGTGGGGCGGGTATGGCCGGGCTTATTTCGGGGGCGAATAACCGCTCAGTAGTCCGCTTTGTTGGCCGGCACGTACTACTAGCTTTTCTTGTTTCGCAATGAATATTGCCACCAACACCATTCTGCTCACTGGTGGGGCGTCGGGCATTGGCCTGGCCCTGGCCGTGCGCTTCCTGAACGCCGGCAGCACCGTCATCATCGTGGGCCGCCGGGCCGATAAGCTGGCCGAAGTCCAGCAGCTCTATCCCGGCCTCATCACCCGCCAGGCCGACGTGGCCGACCCCGCCCAGCGCGCCGAGCTGGTGCGCTGGGCCACCAGCACCTACCCCAACCTGAACGTGCTGGTGAACAACGCCGGCATCCAGAACCGCATCCAACTGGCCCACGACGCCGCCACCGACTGGGATGTGCGCCGCCAGGAGCTGGTCATCAACGTTGAGGCCCCCATTCACCTGAGCACGCTGCTGGTGCCGCACCTGCGCCACCGGCCGGGCGCGGCCATCATCAACGTCACCTCGGGGCTGTCGTTTGCGCCGGCCGCGTTCGTGCCCATCTACAGCGCCACCAAGGCCGCGCTGCACTCGTTCACGCTCTCGCTGCGGCACCAGCTGGAGCCGGAGGGCATCGCGGTGCTCGAAATTGTGCCCCCGGCCGTGGATACCGACCTCGGCGGCCCCGGCCTGCACACCTTTGGCGTCAACGTGGATGCTTTTGCCGATTTCATCATCGACCGTCTTTCCAAGGGTGAGCAGGAGGTGGGCTACGCCAGCTCGGAAGAGCGCCGGCTGGCCTCCCGCGCCGAGCTCGACGAGGTGTTTCGGCAAATGCACCAGCGGTAGCGTTTATCGCCCCAACTGGCCGTCATGCAGAGCGCAGCGAAGCATGACGTTCTTTTTTCTCCTACGACTCCAGCTGCAGCACCTCCCGGCTGTGCTCGCGCACGGCCGCCGTCAGGCCCGGGCTATCGGCCAGGTGCTGGCCGAAGGAAGGTACCAGCTGCCGGAACCGCGCCTGCCACTCGGGCGAGGCGGCGCGTTTGGGAAAGCACTTCTGCACCAAATCGAGCATGATGGCCACGGCCGTGCTGGCTCCCGGCGACGCGCCCAGCAGCGCGGCAATCGAGCCGTCGGCCGAGGTCACCATCTCGGTGCCGAATTCGAGCACGCCGCCTTCTTTTTTATCCTTCTTGATAACCTGCACGCGCTGCCCGGCCACGGCCAGCTGCCAGTCGGCGGGGTTAGCTTCGGGGTAATACTCGCGCAGGGCGGCGGTGCGCTCCTGCGGCGTTAGCAGCACCTGCCCGATGAGGTATTTCGTGAGGCCCAGGTTGCGCGCCCCGGCAAAAAGCAGCGGCCTGATGTTGCCCAGCTCAATGGATTTGAACAAATCGGTGTAAGAGCCCGCCTTCAGAAACTTGGTGCTGAAGCCGGCGTAAGGGCCGAACAGCAGCTCTTTGCGGCCGTTTATCTGGCGGGTGTCGAGGTGGGGCATCGACATGGGCGGCGAGCCCACGGCCGGCTTGCCATAGACTTTAGCCTCGTGCCGGGCAATTACGGCGGGGTTCTGGCACTTCAGCCACTGCCCGCTCACCGGGAAGCCGCCAAAGCCGCCGGCTTCCGGAATCCCCGACTTTTCGAGCAGTGGCAGTGAGCCCCCACCAGCCCCAATGAACACGAAACGCCCGCGCACGATGCGGCTTTCGCCGGTGGCCAGCTCCTTGATTTTGATGCGCCAGATGCCATCGTCCTTGTGGCGAAAGTCCTCCACTTCGAAACCCAGGTGCAAATCGACGCCCGGCTGGGCCTCCAGGTAGTCGGTGAGGGCGCGGGTGAGAGCTCCAAAATTCACGTCGGTGCCCACGGCCATACGGGTGGCGGCCACCGGCTGGGCCGGGTCGCGCCCGTCCATCACCAGCGGAATCCACTGTTCAATCTGCTGCGGGTCGTCACTGAATTCCATGCCCTTGAACAGGGGCGAGCGCAGCAGTGCGGCGTGGCGCTTGCGCAAGTACTCCACGTTGGCCGCGCCCCACACGAAACTCATGTGCGGAATGCTGTGGATGAAGGCCGTGGGGTCGGGCAGGGTGCCCTCCTGCACCAGCGAAGCCCAGAATTGCTTGCTTAGCTCGAACTGCTCGGCGATTTTGTCGGCCTTGCTGATGTCAATCGAGCCATCGGGCCGCTCGGGGGTATAGTTCAGCTCGCAGAAGGCCGAGTGGCCGGTGCCGGCGTTGTTCCAGGCATCGGAGCTTTCGGCAGCCACTCCATCCAGCCGCTCGTAGCTGCTGATGGTCAGGCTCGGGTCGAGAGCTTTGAGCAGCACGCCCAGCGTGGCGCTCATAATGCCCGCGCCAATGAGAATGACGTCGGAAACGGGTTTGTCGGGGGAGGCAGGGGATGTTGTCATAAGCGGGGTAAAGCTACGGACGGCGCAAGGTAGGACGCAGCC
>JALYUI010000789.1 GCA_030853845.1 Bacteroidota bacterium
GTAGAGATGCTTCGGCAAGCGGACGCCAGATGAAGCATGACGTTCTACTGTTGACGTTCTTACAGTCCGCCTTTCCCGTCCGTTAGCAACAACGCCGCCCGTCATTCGTTAGCCAAGACGTGAAAACTCCCGTCATGTTTTCACCTTTACGCTTTCTCTGCTCAAAACGCTCTTCATGCGCTTCATTTCCTATTGCCTGGCCAGCCTGCTGGCCCTTACGCTGGCCGCCTGCAATACCGGCCCCACCGCCGAAACACCCGCTTCTGCTGCCCCGGCAGTTACGGCTGCTGCCACGCCGCCGGCCGCCGGCAAAAAGCGGCTGCTGTTTTTCGGCAACAGCCTCACTGCCGGCCTGGGCGTGGAGCCGGAACAGGCTTTTGCGGGCTTGATTGGCCAGAAAATAGACTCCCTCGGCCTGCCCTATGACGTCATCAACGCCGGCCTGAGCGGCGAAACAACGGCCGGCGGCCGCAGCCGGGTGGGCTGGCTGCTGCGCCAGCCCGTCGACGTGTTCGTGCTGGAACTGGGAGCAAACGACGGCCTGCGTGGCCTGCCGCTGGCCTCAACCCGCGAAAACCTACAGGGCATTATCGACACCGTGCGGCACCGCAGCCCGGGCGCACAGATTGTGCTGGCCGGCATGCAGATTCCGCCCAACATGGGCCAGTCGTACTCGGCCGAGTTTCGGTCGGTTTTCCAGCAGCTCGCCGCCAAAAACCACCTGGTCCTCATTCCCTTCCTGCTCGAGGGCGTGGGCGGACACCCCGATTTAAACCAGGCCGACGGCATTCACCCCACCCCGGCCGGGCACCGCATTGTGGCCCGCACGGTGTGGGAAACGCTAAGGCCGCTGCTGGTTAAAGGGGAGCTAAGGTAAAAGAACGTCATGCAGAGCGCAGCGAAGCATGACGTTCTTTTTACCCTCATACCCTAAATAACCCGCACGGCATCGAGGTTTACCTCGTCGCGTAGCAGCTCCAGGTTGCGGTAGGTGCGGGGTCGGCCGGCATCGGTGCTGAGCTCGGGCAGGGCGGCACGGGCGGCATCAAGGATGAGCTGGGTAAATTTTCGCTCGCCCAGGTAAATGGCCACGGGCCGGCCCTGGCGGCCGTCGTGCTCGGCCAGGGCATGGTCAATTTCGACCAGAACTGCGCTGCTCATAAGTATAGGTAACTAGTCTGGTGGGGCCGGAAATATAGGAATATTTTCCAGAAGACCTGACAATCGGGCTGGCCCGATACCGGCTGCCGGGCTGGTAGGGCAACAGTGGCTGGCTACCTTTGCTGCATGAATTCAGACGCTGCCCCCGCGCCCGCCGAACTGGCTGCCCGCCGGGCCACCCGCCCCATTGGCATGTTCGATTCCGGCATTGGGGGCCTCACCGTGGCCCGGGCCGTGGCGCGCAGGCTGCCCCACGAGCGCATCGTGTATTTTGGCGACACGGCCCACCTGCCCTACGGCGACAAAAGCGCCGCCGCTATCCAGGCGTACTCAGTGAAAATATGCGACCTGCTGCTGCGCCAGCACTGCAAGCTGATTGTCATTGCCTGCAACTCGGCCTCGGCCGCCGCCTACGAGCTGGTGCGCGAGTACGTGGGCTCGAAGGCCAAAGTGCTGAGCGTGATTGACCCCATTGTGGCCCACCTGGGCCGCACCTACGCCGGGCAGCGGGTGGGCCTCATCGGCACGAAGCAGACGGTGAATTCCAACGTTTACAAGAAGAAAGTAGACGACCTCGACGCGGGCGTGGACCTGCACTCGCTGGCTACCCCGCTGCTGGTGCCCATGATTGAGGAAGGCTTCTTTAAGAATTCCATCTCCGACGACATTATCGCCGCCTACCTTGGCCAGGCCGAACTGGCTGACATTGAGGCGCTGGTGCTGGCCTGCACGCATTACCCGCTCATTAAGGAGCAGATTGGGCGCTACTATGCTGGCCGCGTCGACGTGCTTGATGCCTCCGACGTGGTGGCCGCCGATGCCGAAGCCTGGCTGGCCGGCCAAAGCCTGCTGGCCCCGGCGGCGGCCACCGCACCGGCGCACCACTTCTACGTTTCGGATTTTACCCGCTCTTTTGAAGAGAGCACCCGGCTGTTTTTTGGCCAGGAAGTGCATCTGGAGCATTATCCGCTCTGGGAGTAAGGCCGGCGGCCAAACCCGGGGCGGGCCAGTGGGTTGTAGGAGCCGCGCGCCGGCCGGTCGTTTCGGCGGGTGATTTGGGCGTGCCCCGGGCGGCCGGGGCCGGGGCATTATTTCCGGCGCTTTCCTCGTTATGTGTTTCGTCGGAGCGCCGGCAATACTTATATTTCCCTGCTTTTTTAACCTTCGAGAATTCATGGCAGCTTCCCCGGATATGAACCGCAAAGATTTTCTTCAGCTGTTTGGGCTGGGGGCCACCGCGCTGGTGGCCACGGCCTGCCTTGGCGGCTGCGGCAGCAAAAGCGTCGACCCCGTGGTGGGAGCCACCAGCGTCGACTTCACGGTGGACCTGACCGCCGCCAGCAGCGCCCCGCTCAACAACCCGGCGGTGGGCTACATCTACAACTCGACGCGCGACGTGATTGTGGCCAAAACCACGGCTGGCACCTACGTAGCCCTACAGGCTCCATGCCCGCACGAAGGCACCAGCGTTTATTTTTCGCCGGGCCAAAGCCGCTTCATCTGCCCCAATCACAATGCCATTTTCGATGTCGGCGGAACCGTGCTCAGCGGGCCGTCGCCCCGGGCGCTGAAGCAGTACGCGGTGGTGCAGACTGCTAACTCCCTGCATATTACGGGCTGAAACTCCAACTTCCCGACTTCGGCAATGCCCGGTGTCTGGCCAGACATCGGGCTTACTGGCGTGTTCCAGACCCATTCAGCAACAAAACCGTAACTTGCCAGACCCTTTGCCGTTTCCCAACTTTGGGCCTGCCAGAGCGGGGCTGGCTTTGCAGCTTTTTCGAATTATTACTTCATTTTTTCACCCACTTCTTTCTCACTTTCCCCAATCCATATGATTAATTTTTTTACAACGCGGTTACTGGCCTGCCTGGCCATGCTGCTGGTTTTGATGCCTTCGGTAGTATCGGCCAGTCCTTTCACGCCCGGAAATCTGGTAGTGGTGCGAATTGGCGACGGTATGGGGACATTGACCTCTGCTGCTACCGCCACCTATCTGCTCGAATACACGCCGGCGGGTGTGCTGGTGCAAACCATCGCGCTGCCAACTACGGCAGCGGGTGCCAACAGCACGTTGACCAACACGGGCTCTTCGAGCACCGATGCCCTGCTCACCCGCTCGGTTGATGGGGCCTACCTGGTGCTGACCGGCTACGACGCCGCAGTCGGTACCCTGGCTTTGGCGGCCACCACTTCCGCGGCCAACAACCGCGTGGTCGGCCGCATTGCTGCCGATGGCACCTTCGACACCAGCACCCGACTGGCCGACGGTTTCAGCGCTGGCAACATTCGCTCGGCCGCCTCGGTCGATGGCTCCGCCTTCTGGGCGGTGGGCTCTACGGGCGGCGTGCGTTATGCTCCACTCGGCAACCCGGCCGCTACCAGCACCACCGTGGTTTCGGCCGTGCCCTCCAACAACCGGGGGGTGGGCATTTACGGCGGCAACCTGTACGTGTCATCGGCTACGGGCTCGGGCGGCAACTTTTATGGCATCTCGCAGGTAGGAGCGGGCCTGCCCACTACGGCTTCCCAAACTACCACCCCGCTGCCCGGTTTCCCGGCAGCCAGCGGCCCCAGCCCCTACGGCTTTTTCTTTGCTGACCTGAGCAGCACCGTGGCCGGGGTTGATGTCGTTTACGTGACTGATGACCGTACCACCGTCGATGGCGGCATCCAGAAATGGAGCCTCGTAGGTGGCACCTGGACGTTGAATGGAACCATTACGGGGGCCACCAGCACGACGGCGGGCGCGGCCATTCGCGGCCTCGGCGGCCAGGTAAGCGGGACCACGGTTTCGCTGGTGGGCAGCTCATCCAGCGGCATTTACCTGATAACGGACAATGCGGGCTACAACGCCGCGCCCAGTTCGACGGTGTTGCCGGCGGCAATTGCAACGTCGGCTACCAACACGGCTTTCCGCGGCATAGCCTTTGCCCCAGTGGCGGCCGCAACCACCCCAGCTCCCACTATCACCAGCTTCTCGCCGACCAGCGGGGCGGCCGGAACCACGGTCACCATCACCGGCACCAACTTCACCGGGGCCACGGCCGTCACCCTGAACGGAGTAGCCATTATTGGCTTCACGGTGGTAAGCGCTACGAGCATCACGTTTGTAGTGCCGGCCTCGGCCAGCACCGGCACCATTGCCGTTACCACTCCCGGGGGCACGGCCACCAGCACCGGCAGCTTCACGTTCATTCCGGCCACCTCAGGACCAACCATCACCAGCCTGGCCCCGAATACGGTAGTAGCTGGTGCCGGTACTTTCACCCTGACGGTGAACGGCACGGGCTTTACCGGCACCTCGGTGGTTAATTTCGGCACTACGCCGCTGGTTACCACGGCCGTATCGGCCACCCAGCTGACGGCCACGGTGCCGGCCGGCACGGCGGCGGGCACTTACGCCATCACGGTTACCACGCCCGGCACCGGCGGCGGCACGTCCAATGCGGTCAACTTCATTGTAACGCCGGCTCCTACGCTCACCAGCCTCTCGCCGAACACCGTGGCGGCCGGCGGCGCAGCCTTCGTTCTCACGGCCACGGGTACCAACTTCTCGGCTTCGTCGGTCATCACCTTCAACGGAGTTGCGCTCACTACGACGTTCGTTTCGGCTACTACTATCACGGCCACGGTGCCGGCTTCGGCCGTTGCCACGATGGGTACGGTGCCCGTCACCATCACCACCAGTGCCCCGGGCGGCACGGCTTCGGCTGCGGTTAACTTCATCATCACGGCTCCGGTGGCAGCTCCTACGGTCACCAGCTTCACCCCGGCCCGGGCCATTACCGGCGTGGGCTTCACCCTCACCGTGAGTGGCACCAGCCTGGTAGCGGGTACCACCATCAACTTCAACGGCACCAGCTACCCCGGCACGGTGGTGGGCACGGCCGGCACCAGCTACACGGTGGTTATTCCGGCCAGCGGCGTACCGGCTCCGGGCACCTACAACATTACCGCCACCAACACCGGTGGTACGTCGGCTCCGCTGTCGTTCCTAGTGGTGGCCGCTGGAACGGGCACTACGTTCGAGGATTTCGAGCAGGGGACCAAAGGTTCGTACACCGCCGGAACCGTGACGCTGCGCAGTGGCGACTGGACTTTCACCGATGCGCTGCTGGGCAACCTGTTCAACGACCGCGTGAACCAGGTGCAGGCGGCCCGCATTCGCGGTGGCTCTATTGCCATGAACTTTGACAAGCCCAACGGGGCCGGCGTTATCACGGTGAATGCCGGTATTTACGGCACTGATGCCACGGCCTCTTTCACGCTGGAAATCTCGACCAACGGCGGCACCAGCTACACACTGGTGCCCGGCGCGCCCTCGGCGCTTACCACTACGCTCACCCCGTATAGCTTCACGGTAAACCAGAGTGGTAACGTCCGCCTGCGCATCAGCAACACCAACACGACTTCGGGCTCGAACCCGCGTATTAACATCGACGATATCACCATCACTAACTACACCGGAACGGCCACGCTGGCTGCCAACGCCC
This sequence comes from Bacteroidota bacterium, assembly GCA_030853845.1. Classification (GTDB taxonomy): domain Bacteria; phylum Bacteroidota; class Bacteroidia; order Cytophagales; family Hymenobacteraceae; genus Hymenobacter. Next base: position 5,658 of record JALYUI010000789.1, read on the forward strand.
TGCCCGGCCTGGCAGTGTTCCCCAACCCGGCCTCCGACCGGGTAACGGTGTCGCTGCCGACTTCGGCTCCGGCTACGGTAGCCCTGCGCGACCTCACCGGCCGCGTGGTGCTGGCCCCGGCCGTGCTGGGCGCTGACCATGTACTGCGCCTGCCGGCCTCGCTGGCCACTGGCCTCTACCTGCTCGAAGTGCAGCAGGCTGGCGTGAAAGCCGTGCGCCGCATCGAAAAAAACTAGGTTTTCTAATTCCTGGTCTTTATGTGAAAAGGTCCCCGCCAGCGCGGGGACCTTTTTTGTGTGCTTTGATTTAAGCGCGGAATGTCTGGCGGTTGCATTTTGAACGGGAAGCCGTGCCGATAGAGCAGGGCTAAGGCCCGCTGCGGCGAGTTGCAAACTCGCCGCAGCAGCGCCCGCCCGCTCATGCTTCGAGCTAGACTTCGGCCAGCAGCCAGCGGCCACGCGATTTACGCCAAGCTTGGAGCAGAAGCAGCGTTAGAGCTTCTCTTCGAGCCACAGGTAGCCAGCAGCCAGCAGGAACAGCGCAAAAAACCAGCCTGTCGGCCAGGGCTGGTTAATGGTAGCGGGAGGTGTATCAGATTGGGCCGACCTACCGAGGTCGGCGGCGATGGAGGCCCGCTGGCGGGGCGTAAGCGGCGGGGTAATGGTAGCGGCTTGCGCGCGGGCGGCCTCCCGGCGCTCGTGGTTTTCGGGGCCGGCCCAGGTGGCCAGTGGGTACACATAGAAGCGGAAAGTGGAGTTGCCGGGTCCGGTAATCTGATACCAGCCGGGGGCCGGGGGCCAGAACCGGGCTGTGCTCCACTCGGGCAGGCGGGGGTCCTGTCGCAGGGCGAGCCGCAGGGCAGGGCCACCGGCAAGTGCCGCTACCGTGGGCGGTGCGGCAGGGAGCGGGCCGTCCAGATGCAGCCGCAGGGGCTGGCCGGGGCGCGGCCAGCGCGTGTCAGGG
>JALYUI010000487.1 GCA_030853845.1 Bacteroidota bacterium
AGCTCACGGCCCACGACACCACCCTGGGCTGGCGCTTCATCAACCCGAAGCTAACAAAGCTGCACTACCCCTTCGCCATGGGCCAAACGGCCGAAAACGTGGCCAAGCAGTACAATATAACCCGCGAGGAGCAGGACTTTTTCGCCTTCGAAAGTCAGCGCAAATACGCCCGCGCCCTCGAAAAGGGCCGCTTCCGCAAGGAAATCGTGCCCGTATTCATTGCCAAGCCCAAGGGCGACACGGCCCTGTTCGATGCCGACGAGCAGCCCCGCCTCTCGCCCGTCGAGAAGCTGGCGACCCTGAAGCCGGCCTTCCAGCCCGAGGGTGGCACCGTGACGGCCGGCAACTCGGCCGGCATCAACGACGGCGCGGCGGCCGTGCTGATGGTGAGCGAAGCCGCCCTCAAACGCTACGACCTCAAGCCCCTGGCTCGCGTGGTGGCCTCGGCCGTGGCCGGCGTCGACCCTTCGGTGATGGGCCTGGGTCCGATTCCGGCTACCCGCAAGGTGCTGGAGCGCGCCGGCCTCACCATGGCCGACATCAGCCTGATTGAGCTCAACGAAGCCTTTGCCGCCCAGAGCATTGCCTGCGTGCGCGAGTTGGGCATGGACATGGCCAAGGTGAACGTGAACGGTGGCAGCATTGCCATGGGCCACCCCCTGGGCAGCTCCGGGGCGCGCATCACGGCCACGCTGCTGCACGAGATGCACCGCCGCGGCGAAGGCATGCGCTACGGCCTGGCTGTGATGTGCGTGGGTGTAGGCCAGGGCGCGGCCGTGATTTACGAGAAACTGTAAGCCAACCATCGGCCGGCAGCAAGTATAGCTGCTGCGACTGAGGCGAAACCGAAATTACTTCAAAAGCAAAAAAGGCCGCGAAATTCGCGGCCTTTTTGTTAACACCTAAAACGCTGCGGGCAGGTTAATGGCCGCGGCGAACTTCCACCCAGCCCTTGGTTTTGTTGCCGCTGGGGTCGGTGAGGTAGTAGTAGTACACGCCATCGGGCTGGTTTTCGCCGGCCCAGGTGTTCTGGTAGCTGGCGTACTCCTGAATTTTATTGCCCCAGCGGTTGAAGATTTCGAGCTTGCCGCCGCGCTGGCTCAGGGGTATCACGAACACGTCGTTCTGGTTGTCGTTGTTCGGGGTGATGATGTTCGGAATGTTGAGCTCGGGCACCACCACGATACGCTGGTACACCGCCGCAGCACACTGCCCCGGTACCAGGGAAGTAGTGCCGTTGGTGATGAGCGTGCTGGCCGCGCTGAGTTTGATGATGTACGTGCCGCCAATGCTCAGCTGGAGGTCGTTGGGGTTGTATTTGCGTGAGAACACCTTCGGCAGCTCCGTTACGGGCTGGCCGGCCCCGTCCTTGATGCGCTGGTAGGTCCAGCGCAGCGAGTCGAGGCTGAAAATAGTCGATGTGTAGCCGTTGACCGGCAGGCCATTGATGCGCGGCACCAAGCCATTAATCGTGCTCTGGTCGTTGAATTTATAGGTAATCGGCGGAATGAGGGTACCGGCCACCAGGCCCGGGTTGGTCACGGGGCGGCTCGAAATGGAGTCGGTGATGGTGAACTTGGCCACCACCGGCGGGGCCACCCGCACCAGCACGGACGTGGTATCGCCGCAGCCCGGGCCGAAGCCGCTCAGGGGTACAATGCGCAGGCCGTAGCGGCTGTTCACCGTTGGGGTCACGGTGATGTTCTGGTTGGTGGCGGTAGCGGTGGTAAAGCCGTTGCCCGAAATCAGCGTCCACTGGTAGGTGTAGGTCTGCACCTGCGAGGTGTTGCTGGCCAGGTTGCGAATCGAGTCGGGCCGCACTACCGAGCCGCGCAGGGCCAGCGAGCCGCTGCACAGCGTGACGGGCTTAACGCCGGACAGGTTGGTGCCGCCGGCCGTGGCCAGGGCCGTGGCGAAGTTGCCCCGTAGTATCCGGATAACAATTACGCGGTTTTGCAGGCCCTTCACCGGGCAGGCATTATCTTCAATCCGCATGTTGATGCGGATAATGCGCCCCACCTGGGCGGGCGAGGGCTGGAAGATGAACACGGCCTGCGGGTTTTCGGAGCCGTTGACGTGGGCCGGGTCGGTACTGAAGGCAAAGGTGCCCACATCGCCCGCCGCCAGGTAGCTCGGGTCGTTGTTGATAGTCGTCGGGTACGTAATGGTGAGGCGCTGGTGGGCGCTGGGCGTTTTCAGGTTATCGGGGTCGGTGAAGTTCAGCAACACGCGCGAGTAGCTGCACGAATACACGTTTACCTGGGTCGTATCGACGGTGTTGATGGTGGCCGTGTTGGAATTTGGCGTCTGATTCTGGGCCGTCACGGGGTTGGGCGTGGTATTAGCGCCGCAGTTGATAACGATGAGCACGGCTTCGCGCCGCACGCGCCCCACGAGGCGGCGCACGCCGTTGATGCGACGGTACTCGTTCACTTCTATCACCACCTGGTACTTGTTGGCCCCATCGGCAGCCGAAGTCACGGGTGTGTATTTATTCGGCGTGAAAGTGACGGTGCGGGCGGCCTGGTTGAGGCGGAAGGAAGGCACCCCCTGCTTGATGGGACAGGAGCCAGTAGTATCGGTAGACACGGGTAGTGGCAACTGAGGCGTATAGTTGCCACTTCCACCCGCCAGCCCGGTTAGCTCTAGCACGCACAGGGGAACGCGGGTAATGAAAACCAGCGTGCCACCTGCGGCTCCGGGGTAAGGCTTGTAAGGGATAGGCATGTTGCAGCCCTGCAATGGAGTACCCAGCGAGTAGACCAGCGAATCGCCGTCGGGCTCAATGGCCGAAAAGCCGAAGGTGCTCCGCTGGTTCACGCACACGTACTGAATCGGAATATCCTGCGGGTCGAATTGCGGTGAGGTGTTGAGAACAGCGGTGGTACCGGCGTTGCGGTTGTCGAGGTAAGCCTCGGCGTACAGGTTGGACGAGCTCGAGTTTACCAGGTTGGCGATATCCGGCCGCGAGCCCTGGTAGGTACTCATCGTCCACTGCCCGGGGGGCAGCGTCACGTCGGCCTGGTAGGTGGTAAAGTCATAGAGCGGATACAGCGACGACGGATTCTGGCAGGTACCGGGGGTGCCGGGGCACAACGGCGTGGCCGATACCGGGGCACCCAGCTGCGTCAATGGAGCAGTCACACTAGCCGTGGCGTTGCAGCCACCGTTGCGGCACTCCAGGTCAAAACCCGATGCCTGAATACCCGAGCAGTCGCGGTACAGGCGGAACTTCACTCGGTATTGGTTGCCGCCGAGCGCGGTGTACGTCATGTCGCACCCAAGCAAGTGCGAAGCCTGGGCTGCCGGTAGCCCGACCAGCAGCATGAATCCCAGCAACAGGATTCTGAAGGAGTGTATTGGTTTTTTCATGGGGGGTTGATAAGGGGAAATGGCGGGTGAAGGGGATATTGGGTAATGCGCGTAGCCAGCGAGGTAAGGCAGGGTGGGTGGAACCTCAAACCACGGCTTCGGCCAACCAAGATACGCGCCTTTGGGGAGCTTGCAAAAAACCCGGAACAAAAAGCGACCGGGAGAATAGTTGGCTCAGCACCTTCGTTACTAGCAAATTATAGACCATAAAATGCAAAATACATGGCTTGTTGGAACTTTTTTTATTCGCCGTGCTGAGTATTAGCTTGGCCCTACCTCACCTGGGTCGCCCCGCCCCCGGCGGCCCGGTATGCTTCTCATAATAGCTGCTGATACTAATTATTCGGGCCAGGGCAAACATAGCTTGTATCCTGATTTGCACACCATTATGCGAACATTAGATATTACAACGCCCCAATGAGCATACCCGGGGCAGCAACTGCGCAACTTGCTTGCACAGTGTTTTATACCTACATTACCTGCTTCAAAATAACCACTGGTGCCCCAGCGGGCAAACGGCTACTGGTCGGTTCAAGGCAACTCACCCTTTTTTTTTCACTTTTCACCCTCTTCACCCCCATGAGAAACTTTTTACTTTCCGGGTTCCGACGCCTTCGGGCGCACCCATTGGCCCTGCTGGCACTGTTGCTGGCCAGCCGGGCCAGCTTCGCACAATGCGTAACCCCGCCCTACGTGGCCGTGACCAACGCTTCGCCCTACACGCAAACCTTCGAAACTGCCTGGCAAAGCCTGTGCGGAACCAACGACGCACCCGGTGTGAACTGGAT
>JALYUI010000807.1 GCA_030853845.1 Bacteroidota bacterium
TGCTGAGCCTGTCGAAGCATCTCTACCTCAATTCTAACTCAAATGTTGGTATTATTTACGCGGTAGAGATGCTTCGACAGGCTCAGCATGACGTTCCTATCGCCCTCCTATCCTCTATCCCCTTCTCGCCTATCCCCACTACACCCGCACCCGGCTTCCCACGGCGCTCACGGCCAGCCCCATCACCGCAATCAGCGCGAACGACACGCGCAGGCTGCTGGCCCCGGCCACGAAGCCGATGAGCGGCGGCCCCAGCAGGAAACCGGCAAAGCCAATGCTGGATACCGCCGCCAGCGCCATACCCGCCGACATGTGCGTACTCCGGCCCGCCGCCGAATACACCAGCGGCACCACCGCCGACGTGCCGAAACCCACCAGCAGAAACCCCAGCAGCGCCGTGGGCAGCGTGGGCAGCGCCACCGCCACCGCCAGCCCCGTAGCCGTGAGCAGCCCGCTGAGCTGAATGACGCGCCGCGCGCCCAGCCGGTGCGCCAGCCAGTCGGCCCCGAAGCGGCCCAGCGCCATCGTACTCATGAAGGCGGCGTAGCCCGCGCCTACCCAATTTTTATCGGCCAGCACCACCTTCTTGAAATACACGCCGCTCCAGTCGAACATGGCCCCTTCGCAGATGAGCGCACAGAAGGCCAGCGCCCCCAGCCCCAGCAGCTCGCGGTTGGGCCGCACGAAGAGGGGCTGGTTGGGGTCCACGCCGTGGTCGGCAGGTATGGTGGCACCCGCGCTCACCGCCAGCCCGACCAGGATAAACGCCGCGATAAACAGAAAATGCAGGGCCGGCGGCACCGCGTGCCCAATCATCAGCGAGCCAATGGCCGCCGCCACGAAGCCCGCCAGGCTCCACAGCCCATGAAATGACGCCATAATAGGCTTGTGCTTGTACAGCCGCTCCACGCCCACGGCCTGGGTGTTCACGGCAATGTTGGTGAGGTTGCCGCCCACGCCAAACAGCACCAGGCAGGGCAGCAGCTGCCACAGGCTGGCGGCCCAGCCCAGCCCCAGCAGGGCCGTGGCGTAGAATACCACGCTCCACAGCACCACCCGGCGGCTACCCAGCCGGGCCACTAGCCAGCCCGCCAGCGGCAGCGACACCAGCTGGCCCACCGGAATCACGAGCAGCACCGCGCCCAGCTGCGCCTCCGAAATGCCCATGCGCTGCTGCACATTCGGAATGCGCGAGGCCCAACTGGCAAAGCACAGTCCCAGCAGGAAAAACAGCGTGCCCACCGCCAGGCGGTGCGTGCGGCGCGCTACCGGACGCGCCGGCGAAACGAATGAGCTCATGGGCACACAATGCCGCAGCAGGCGCGGCCATATTCAGCCCGCAAGTACGGGCCAAACCGGCCTGCGGTGGTTTCAGACCGCCAAATCCAGCTTAATTCGCTCGCTCACCTCGCGCAGCAGCCGCGTCACCGACTCGACCAGGGGCAGCACCGCACCGGCCTCGAACGCTTCCGACCACTTATCGAGCACCTCCACGGGGGGCAGAATGTGCAGGGCGCGCAGGTGCACCAGGCTGGGGCGCAGGGTGTGCGCCGTGGTGCGCAGCAGGGCCACGTCGGTCGCACGCACGGCCTCGGCGAAACCCGCCACCGCTTCCTCGCAGCTTTCCACGAAGGTTTCGAGCATAAAATTCACGAAGTCGAGGTCGCCCTGGCCCACCAGCAGCAACTCGTCGGTCTGGTAGAGTGGGGGGTTCGCCGGGGCCGGGGCACTGCTGGCAGCAATGCCGGCCGGCCCGGGGCCAGCCCCGGGCTCGATGCCGCCATCGGGCAGCACCCATTTGCTCACCTTGCGCAGCAAGTCCTCTTCCCGGAAAGGCTTGGTGAGGTAGTCATTCATGCCGGCGGCCATGCATTTTTCGCGCTCACCATTAATGGCATTGGCCGTGAGGGCCACAATGGGGGTGCGCAGGCCCAGCTGCTGGCGCAGCAGCGTAGTGGCCACGTAGCCATCCATCACCGGCATCTGAATATCCATCAGAATCAGGTCGTAGTCGAAGGTTTGGGCCAGCTCCAGGGCGGCGGCCCCGTGCTCGGCCTCGGTTACGTCGATGCCGGCGTGCAGCAGGAAGGTTTTGGCAATCTGGCGGTTGAAGCGGTTGTCCTCCACCAGCAGCACGCGCTTGTCGTGCAGGTCGCGGCGCAGGGGGCTGTCGGCCGCCAGGCCCTCTTTGGGCTTGATGTCGGCGGCCGTGCCCACGGGCAGCGGCAGCACGCAGCGCATCACCGTGCCCATGCCCTTCACGCTTTCGGCGTGCAGCTCGCCGCCCATCAGCTTCAGCAGGTTGCGGCTAATGCTCAGGCCCAGGCCCGTGCCGCCGTAGCGGCGCGTCACCGACGAGTCTTCCTGGCTAAATTCCTGAAACAGGCGCTCCACAAACTCGGCCTCGATGCCAATACCCGTATCGGCCACCCGAAACTCGATGGCCGCCCGGCCGTCGTCGCCGGTGGCCACGAAGTCGCAGGTCACGGTTACCCGCCCGGTTTCGGTGAACTTGATGGCGTTGCCGGCCAGGTTCAGCAGCACCTGCCGCAGGCGGTAGGGGTCGCCGATGAGCACGGCCGGCACCGTGGGGGCCACCCGGGCCAGCAGGGTCAGGCCTTTTTCTTCGGCTTTGTAATGCAAGGTTTGCTCTACTTCGGCCAGCAGGTGGGCGGGCGTGAAGCCCACGTTTTCGAGCGCCATCTTGCCGGCTTCGAGCTTGCTCAAATCCAGAATGTCGTTGATGATAACCAGCAGGTGCTCAGCCGAGGTGGTAATGGCCTGGCGGTAGCCGTCCTGCTCGGGGGCCAGCGGGGTTTTGGCCAGCAACTGGCTCATGCCCAGAATGGCATTCATGGGCGTGCGGATTTCGTGGCTCATGTTGGCCAGAAATAGCTCCCTGGCCCGTACCGCCGACTCGGCCGCCAGCTTGGCGTGACGCAGCTGCCGCTCGGTATTCACGCGGTCGGTAATGTCGAGGCCATAGGCCACAATCATGCGCGGCGAGCCGTCGGCGTTGAACACGGGCTGCAGGCAGCGCATCTGGTGGCGCATGCCTTCGGGCCGGTCGAAGGCCTCGTCGAACGTCACCAGCTCGCCGTGCTCGTACGCCTCCGTAAAGCGGCGGTGGCGTCCTTCCGCAATAGCCAGGGAGTGGCCGTACTGCCGGCAGTAGTCGAAGTTGTCTTTGCCGATTACCCAGGCCCGCTTTTCGGCATCTTTGATGCCGGTCTCATTCACGAACATATAGCGCCCGGCCGCGTCGAACACGCCAATGTCGCAGGGAATATGGTCGAGGACAAACTCGTAGAAGGCCCGCTGCTCAGCTAGCTTCTCTTCGGCCTGCCGGCGCCTGGTAATGTTGGAGCCGGTGCCCACCACCATGCGCAGCGAGCCATCGGGCCAGAACACCGGGATAAAATGCCGGCGCATCTGCTGCGGTCCTTCTGCCGTCACGAACGACTCTTCCCACACCAGCTCGGTGCGGGCGCGCACGGCCTCTTCGAACTTCTGTCGGCGGAGCACCGCCAGGTCGAGGGGCCGGTTGCGATAGGCAGTGAGTTCAAAGTCATCCTTGCCGATAATCCACTCCAGCATGTGGGCCTCCGTGAAGCAACGCGCATTAACGTACTGAAAGCGGTGTTCGGCGTCGAATACGGCTACTTCTACTTTCAGCGCATCGAGCAGGGTGGTGAACATGTCGCGCTCATCCACGAGCTGCTGCTCCAGGGCGGCGGCCCGGCGCTGGGCCGTCACATCGTGAAACACCAACTGATGGCCCAGGGCCTCATCGGTGGGCACCACGTAGCGGCATTCGAGCACCCGACCATCGTTCAGCACAAAATCGTCGGTGCTGCTGCCCGGGCCGGCCCCGCGGCGGGCCAGCAGGCAGGCCCGAAACCCGGCGGGGTCCTGAAAGCAGTGCTGCAAGGCCACGGCCACATCCGGCACCGGATGTTGAAAACCCGGGTCGGCCGGGAGCTCAAACAGCTCGCGGCAATACTGATTGCTCGCCAGCGCCTGCCCCTGCGCCGTGGTAAGCAGCACGGCCTGGCCCACGGCCTGCATCAGGGTGGCGAACCGGGCCTGGTGCGCCCGGCTTTCGGCCTGCGCCAGTGCTAGGGCATGCCGTAAATCAGCTATTTGTTCGGCGGCAGATTGGTCTTCCCGGCTGGTTCGCAGCAGTTCTGGAGAAGTCAGATTAGCAGAATGATAATTATTGTAGAAAACAACCATACTCTAAAATAATAATAGCTGGACGCGATTAGCAAATATACAGGAATAAATTTAGTTAACAGGCTAATATTCGAGCCATTAATGAACCAAATGAGTGCTATTTATTCCTAACAAACTACAAACAAACGCGCACTCGGAAATATAACCAAGCTAATATTCTTACGAGGAATATAGTTCCGCCCCAGGCATTTGCGACCGGTTTTCATGCGGCCAGCTGGCGGCTGGTTCGGCGCTGAATATTAAAGCAGTATTTCAGCCAGGGTGCGCTGGTAATCCGGGTTGTTGGTCATCCCGTTGTGGCCAGCGCCGGGCAGCACGATGAGCCGGTCGCCGGGTTTGAGTAGCGCCTGGAGCCGGCGCGATGACGCCACGGGAATAACTGCGTCGCGGTCGCCGTGAAACAGCACAATAGGCGCACTCACCTTGGTTATCAGCTCGTTGGTGGGCATGGGATAGCGCAGCACGAAACCCGGCACCCACGGAAAATTACGCGCCGCCATGTCGCGCATGCTGAAGTACGGAGCCTGCAGAATCAGCCGCTGTGGGTGGTGGCGGGCGGCCAGCCAGGTAGCGGGGCCGGTACCCAGCGAGTAGCCCAGCACCACGGTGCGGCTTTCGGGGTACGCCGTTAGCAATTGCTGGTACACCTCATCCACGTCGTCGAGCATACGGGCCTGGCTGGCGATGCGGCCGCCGCTTTTGCCGTAGCCGCGGTAGTCGAGCATGAATACGTCGTAGCCCCGCGCCGTGTAGGTGGCCGCCGCTTCGCCCCAGGTATCGAGCGCGCCGCCGTTGCCGTGCAGGTAGAATAGCAAGCCTTTCGACGCGGGCGCTTTGAAAAGCAGGCCGTGCAGGCGCGTGCCGTCGGATGCCGTGGTCCAACGCTCCTCAAACCGGCCGGGGAAGTGAAACTGATAGCCGGCCGGCAGCCGCGTGGGCGCAAACAGCAGGCTCTCCTGCTTGAAATACAGGATGCCGCAGAGCAGCACGTACAGCCCGACCAGGATTCCGATGATGATGCCAATAACTTTCATAAAGCAGCGCGGCGCGGGCAAACGGCCCCGGCCGGCCGCAAGTTAGCCGGGACATCAGGCGCTACCCCCCAATGGTGGCCATACTCTCGAAGCTGAGCTGGTGCAGAGGCCGCTGCTGTTCGGCTTCGAAGCCATTGGCGGCGCGGTGGCGGAAGGCGGCCGATAGGGCTGCAACTATTTCCGCATCGGAGGCCCCACCGCGCAGCAGGGCGCGGGTGTCGAGCACGCCCTGGTCGTAGAGGCAGGTTTTGAGGCCGCCCTCGGCGGTGAGGCGCAGGCGGTTGCAGGTGCCGCAGAAAGTGCGCGAGTAGGCTGCGATGATGCCCACCGTGCCCCGGTGCCCGGCCACGCGGTACTCGGAGGCCGTGGCCCCGGCCGGCGTGGCCACCGGCACGAGCGCGCCGAAATGCGCCTCCAGGTGCTGGCGAATGCGCAGGTGGTTCCAGGGCAGCGAGGCCGGGCCGGCCGCGTGGCTGCCGCCATTGAAGGGCATCTCCTCGATGAAGCGCACGTCGACGGGCAGGTCGCGGCTGAGGGTGGCCAGCGGCACCAGGTCATCGATATTCTGGCCGTCCATCACCACGGCGTTGATTTTCACCTGAATGCCGGCTGCCAGCAGCGAATGGAAGGTTTCCAGCACTTTGGGCAACTCGTCGCGCCGCGTAATCTGGAAGAACCGCGCCCGGTCCAGCGTATCGAGGCTGAGGTTGACGGCCTTCACGCCCAGCCGGGCCAGGGCGGGCACATGGGGCGCGGTGAGCACGCCGTTGGTGGTGAGGCTGATATCGTCGAGGCCCGGCACCCGGGCCAGCCGCTCCATGAAGGGCACCAGGTCGCGCCGCACGAACGGTTCGCCGCCGGTGAGGCGCACTTTGCGCACGCCCAGGCCGGCCAGCAGGCCGGTCAGACGCAGCATTTCTTCGTAGCTAAGTAGCTCGTGCTTCGGCATGTACTGGATGCCTTCTGCGGGCATGCAGTAGAAGCAGCGCAGGTTGCAGCGGTCGGTCACGGCTAGGCGCAAGTACTCCAGCGGCCGGCCGTGCTGGTCGTAGAGCGGGGTAACGGCCGCGAGGGGCACCGAAGAAGCGGGAGGAAGCACGTTTATCACCAATTTTGCCGGGCTGTACGTAAGACGGCCGGCTGCCGATAACCCCGGCGGCGGCGTCGGTGTTCAGAAGCCCCCCACCTTCGGTTTTATACCAGGCTTTTACGCCGAAAGATATGTCCTTAAAAATTGCCCTCTTTGGCATCACCCGCGACATCGTGGGTGCATCCGTTATCGAGCTGCCCGCCCCCGCTCCCACCACCGTAGCGGGGCTGCTGGCCGAAATGCGCAGGCAGTATCCAGCCCTGGGCGAGCTGCGCAGCTGCGCCGTGGCCGTAAATAACGAGTACGCCGGCCCCGAACAGGCGCTGCATACCACTGATGAAATTGCCCTCATCCCACCCGTAGCCGGCGGCTGAGCTGTAGCGTAGAATCTGCGAGTCCGCGCGTGAACGATACTTAATGACTTTCCACTCCCCTATGCGCGGACTCGCAGAGTCCACGCTACAACCATGACTCCCCACCTCTCCATTACCGACCAGCCCATCGACGTGGCCGCCGCCCTGGCCGCAGTGCAAACCGACGCGGCCGGCGCGGTCAACGCCTTTATCGGTACGGTGCGCAACCAGTCGGGCGGGCGGCCGGTGCGCCGCCTGCACTACGAGTCGTACGACAGCATGGCCCTCACGCAGCTCGGCCACGTGGTGGCGCAGGCTTACGACAAGTGGCCCATGCTGCAGGAAGTGGGCGTGGTGCACCGTAAGGGCACCCTGGCGCTGGGCGACGTGGCCGTGGTGGTGGCCGTGGCCACGCCGCACCGCGCCGAGAGCTTTGCCGCCTGCCAGTTCATCATCGACACGCTCAAGCAGGTGGTCACCATCTGGAAGCGCGAGGAATATGAGGACGGCACCGAGTGGGTGGCCGCGCACCCGTGATTAGCTGAAAGCTATTCGCTACCAGCTTTTTGTAATTCCCGCTCGGCGGCCGCCCGCTCTTCGGGCGTATTCACGTTGCGCAGCTCTTCGGGCCGGGGCGGGGCCAGCAGCTCGGTATCGGAGTTGATGAGGGCCTTGCGGGGGCAGGAGTAGCCCAGGCTTAGAAACCGCAGCAGCTGCCCGTAGCTGCGCGGCTCCCAGATGCTGACCAGCGGCTCCGGGAAGGCATCACAGGGACTGCGGAAAGAGGTGGCCATGCGCGCCGGCTGCCGGTTGGCCACCAGATATTCCAGCGTGGGCCGGGTGAGGAAGGGCAGGTCGCAGGCCAGCACCAGCCAAGCCGCGTTGGGGTCGGCCTGGAAAGCGGACAGAATGCCGCCCAGTGGCCCCAGACCCAGGAAAGTATCGGGCAGGGCCGTGAGGCCCACTGGGAGGGCACCCGCCTGGTCGGGGCGCACGGACACGCGCACATCGGGGCAGCACCCGGCCAGTAGCGCGGCCGTGTGCTGGCGCTGGTCGAGGCCGTGGTAGTGCAGCGCGCCCTTGTCGGTTTGCATGCGCTCGCTACGGCCGCCGGCCAGCACGAGGCCCCGCAGCACCGGCCGCGCCAGCTGGTACCATTGCCGGATGAAGGCCGCAATTTTGGTCGCATCGGCCAGCGGCAGCACGGGCGGCAGCGGCGCGGCGCTGAGGTGCTCCAGCAGCACGGCGGGCAGGTCGGTCTGGCCGTCGGCCAGCAGCACCAGCCGCACGTCGGTGAGGCGGTCGAGCTTTTTATCGAGTGGCTTGCGTGGGTCCACAATCACCACTTGCTGGCGGGCGCGAAAGTGGTTGCCGTTCACCAGCACCAGGCTTTCGTGGGCCAGCAGCTCGGGCTGCGAGAACTTGTCCAGTACCCGCGTCAGGTTGAGCTGGCGATAGGTTATTTTGTCAACCAACTCGGCGGAGAGGCCATTTTCGGCTACATAAGGCATGGGCCGGGTGGGCGCGCTGGCTGCGTCTTGCAACGCGGCCGCGTCGCCGGTGGCGTGGTCGGCATCCACGTAGGCCACGCGCAGGGCCGGGGCCAGCAGGGGCAGCAGCCGGGCCACCAGCGTTTGAATATCGCCGCAGGGCGCGCCGATGATGGCCAGCTCATGGCGACCGAACTCGCCCACGTCGGGGCGGGCCAGGGCGGCGTGCTTGGGGCGTTTGGCGGGTGAGGCTGGCAGACTATCCATGTCGGAATTTACGAATTTTGGGTCCGGTGAAAGTCCTTTTTGCCGCCGGTTTTTTCAATGAGCTGAACGCCTTCGATGCTGATATTATGCGAAAACGCCTTGCACATGTCGTAGATGGTGAGCGCGGCCACGGTGGCCCCGGTCAGGGCCTCCATCTCCACGCCGGTGCGGCCCGTCACCACGGCGGTACATACCACGCGCAGGGCGTCGGGGCCGTCGGGCTCGATGGTGATGCTGCAATCATCCAAGCCTAATGGATGACACAGCGGGATGAGGTCGGCCGTTTTTTTCGCGCCCATAATCCCCGCCAGGATGGCCGTGTGCATAACCGGGCCTTTGTGCGAGGGCATTTCGCCGGCCTGCACGCGGCTTAGCAGCTCCTCGCCCAGTACCACCCGGCAGTGGGCGCGGGCCACGCGGCGGGTGGGCAGCTTGGTCCCCACGTCAACCATCGTGGGCTGGTTGGCGGCGTTCACATGGGTGAAATTCTTGGTCAGCATAAGGCGTATAGACGTGGTTTCAGGGCCAGGCGTTGGCGGGGTGGGTGTAAAATAAACTCACCGCGCCCGGCTTGCGGTCGCGACAGAATGGTCACTAGCCAGCTCAGCGTCTAATTGTTTCGCCGTAAACTATTGGGACGGGCCGCCGTTTTGTACCCAGCGCCGGGCCAGAGTACCCCCGGCTGCCTTGGCAATAGCGCCGTGCCGGCCCATTCGGACCGTGCCCTTCTACTTCGATTTTTATCATGACCAATACCGCATTAGTAGTAGGTGCCAGCGGCATCATCGGCAGCAACCTGGCTCAGGAGCTGCTGGCCAACCACTGGCCCACTTATGGCCTGGCCCGCCGCCCCGGCACCAGCATTCCTGGCCTGCAACCCGTGGCGGCCGACCTGCTCGACGTCGCCAGCCTGGAAAAGGCCCTGGCTGAAATCGCACCCACGCACGTTTTCATCACCAGCTGGATGCGCAACGACACCGAGGCCGAAAACATCCGCGTGAACAGTGCCATGGTGCGCAACCTGCTGGCCGTGCTCGGCCCAAAGCATTCGGTGCAGCATGTGGCTCTGGTAACCGGCCTGAAACACTACCTTGGGCCATTTGAAGCCTACGTGAGCGGTGGCGTACCGCCACCTACGCCCCTGCGCGAGTCGCAGCCCCGGCTGCCACTCGACAACTTTTACTATGCTCAGGAAGACGAAGTGTACGCCGCCGCCAAGCGCGATGGCTTCACCTGGAGCATCCACCGCCCGCATACCATCATTGGCAAAGCCGTGGGCAACCTCATGAACCTGGGTACCACGCTGGCCGTGTACGCCAGCATCTGCCAGCAAACCGGCCGCCCCTTTCGCTGGCCCGGCTCGCGGGCGCAGTGGGAAGGGCTGTCGGACGTGACCGATGCTCGCGTCATCGCCAAACAGCTGGTGTGGGCCGCCACCACCGAGGCCGCCCGCAACGAAGCCTACAACGTGGTGAATGGCGACGTTTTCCGCTGGAGCTGGCTGTGGGGCCGCCTCGCCGACTGGTTTGGTGTGGAAGCCGTGGGCTTCGATGGCACCATCCATCCACTGGAAGCGGAGATGGCCGGCGATGCGGAAGTGTGGCGCGAAATTGCCACCAAAAACAACCTGACCGAGGCCGATTTAAGCCGCCTGGCTTCGCCCTGGCACACCGATTTGGACCTGGGCCGGCCCATCGAGGTAATGACGGACATGGCCAACAGCCGCAAGCGGGGCTTCACCGTGTACCAAAGCACGGAGGATTCATTTTTCGATTTATTTGCGAAGCTGCGCGAAGACCGGCTGATTCCGTAAGCTTGCCGCAGAATCCCCCCAGAACGTCATGCTGAGCGCAGTCGAAGCATCTCTACCGCTTCATATGAGCCGTTCATCGAAGCGGTAGAGATGCTTCGACTGCGCTCAGCATGACGTTTTACTTATCCGCACAAGCCTTTTAATCTTCCCTCCTTTCCATGCTCACCCCTGCCGAAGCAACCGCCCGCGTCTTGGCCACCGCCCTTCCTCTCCCCCCGGAAACCGTAGCCCTGCCCCACGCCGCCGGCCGCATCCTGGCCGAAACGCTGACGGCCGACCGCGACTTTCCGCCCTTCAACCGGGTGGCAATGGACGGCATCGCGGTAAGCTTCGCCGCCTGGGCCGGCGGCCAGACGGATTTCGAAATCGCCCACACCCAGTATGCCGGCGAGCCGGCCCGCCCGCTGCTCGACCCGCGCCAGGCCGTGGAAGTAATGACCGGCGCGGTGCTGCCGCCCGGCACCGATGTGGTGGTGCGCTACGAGGACCTGCTGCTGCACGACAGCCACGCCACCATTCAGATTCCTTCGCCCGACGCTCCGGGCGTCAACATCCACCGCCAGGCCGCCGACCGCCGCGCCGGCGATGCGCTCCTGCATCCCGGCACCCGCCTGGGTCCGGCCGAGCTGGCCGTGGCCGCCACCGTGGGCGCGGCCGAAT
>JALYUI010000123.1 GCA_030853845.1 Bacteroidota bacterium
GGTTTCGGTCGTCATCGGCTTGGTGGCGGCGTTCTGGACGGTGCAGCGCGTGTTTTTCGTCTGAAAAAAATATTCTGTTCCCGATAGCAGTGAAACCCCCACCGGCTATGCTCTTCTCAACGATGTAAGTCGTTTTCAGGTTCTGCTGGCCCAAGCGGATGTTGAAGAACGTGGTGGGGTCCTGGTTGGCGCGCGTGAAGGTAAAGCGGTACGTGATGTCGTCACCAGTCGTCGCGGCACTGTTCTTCACGTGAATCTCGTAACGAATGTTCTCGCCGAACGTGTTGTAGTTGGGGCCGCCCTGGGGCAGCTCCAGCGGAATGTAGTTGGCGATGATGGTTACGCTGGCACTGGCATCGTTGGCCGGCGAATCGGGCGAGCGGAAGGCGTAGAGGTCGGTGTTGTCGGCGAGCGGGTCGTCGGCGATGAGTGGGGCTTCGCGGTGGCTCGAAGCCTCCAGCTTATTATGCTGCCCACTCAGGGCCAACACCCCTCCTACCGAAGTTGCGAGTAGCGCAGCCTGGAAAAGAGGACGAGTAAGGAGGTTTTTCATAAAAAGGAAAATGGGTAAAAGGTGAAAAAGAGATGGGGATTCAACAACACCAACATTAACAATGAATTCTGCCCCTGCTAGGGAAGAGTACGCAGATGCGCTGTTTCAATTTAGCCTTACGTTCACCGGGGGAAATACGGTTTGATTTTATTTAAATTTTCCCATAAAATATTCCGGATTTCGTTGCGCCGGTACCAGGCCGGGCGCGATTGCGCCGCTGCCGCTCGCTTTACCCGCTACTTTTGTGGCCTGGGTGGCATTTATTTTTTCGCATTTTTTGAGCTGCTTTCGCAGTAGCTCCGTCAATTACCTATGGCTACTGTAGCTATCAACATTGCCACCGGCAGCCTCCAGCAGGAAGAAATTATCGTGGGCATCGACCTGGGCACCACCAACAGTCTGGTGGCCTACGTGCATCCCGAAACCCATCAGCCGGCCGCCATCAACGACCTGGGCCGGGGGACCATCGTGCCTTCGGTGGTACACTTCCCCGCCGACGGGGCCGACCCGCTGGTAGGGACCGCCGCCCACGAATTCCTTCTCTCCGACCCGCAGCACACCATTTACTCAGTGAAGCGCCTGCTGGGCAAAAGCTACCGCGACCTCGGCCAGCACGCCGGCCAGCTTGGCTACAAGGTTATCGACGACAATACCGAGGGCCTGGTGAAGGTGCGGGTCGACGACCGGTTCTACTCCCCCATCGAGCTGTCGGCGGCCATTCTGCGCGAGCTGCGCGCCCGCGCCGAGCACGCTCTGAAAACGCCCGTCAACCGCGCCGTCATCACCGTGCCGGCCTACTTCAACGACTCGCAGCGCCAGGCCACCCGCGATGCCGGCCGCCTGGCCGGGCTCGAAGTGCTGCGCATCGTGAACGAGCCCACTGCCGCGGCCCTGGCCTACGGCATCGGACTCGACCCCGACGAGGAAAAAACCGTGGCCGTGTACGACCTCGGCGGCGGCACCTTCGATGTCAGCATCCTGCGCATTCAGCAGGGCATTTTCGAGGTACTGAGCACCAACGGCGACACCTACCTCGGCGGCGACGACCTCGACCGCGCCGTGCTGGAGCACTGGACCACGGCCTTTGCCCTGCCCGCCGCTTTCGCGACCAATCCGCACCTGCGCCAGCAACTGCGCCTGGCTGCCGAAATGGCCAAGAAATACCTCAGCCAGCACGATGATTTCACCACCCAGCTCACCGACGAGGCCGGCCACAACACGACAGTCACGCTGACGCGCGCGCAGTTCAACGACCTCATTCGGCCGCTGGTGACGCGCACCATTGCCGCCTGCCGCCAGGCTGTGGCCGATGCCGGCCTACCCACCGACAGCACCGCTCTGGCCGGCCAACTCGATGCCGTGCTGCTGGTGGGTGGCTCTACGCGGGTGCCGCTGGTGCAGGAACTGGTGTCGGCCTTTTTCGGGCAGCCGGCCAACAGCTCGCTCAATCCTGATGAGGTGGTAGCTCTGGGCGCGGCCATTCAGGCCGACATCCTGGCCGGTAACCGGCGCGACGTGCTGCTGCTCGACGTGACGCCTCTCACGCTGGGCATCGAGACGCTGGGCGGGCTGCTGGACCCCATTATTCCGCGCAACTCGAAAATTCCGACCAAAGCCGGCCGCCAGTACACCACCAGCGTGGACGGGCAGGTGAACCTGAAAATTGCCGTGTACCAGGGCGAGCGCGACCTGGTGAGCCTGAACCGCAAGCTGGGCGAGTTCATCCTCACCGGCCTGCCGGCCATGCCCGCCGGCCTGCCCAAAGTCGACGTGAACTTCTTGCTCAATGCCGACGGAATTCTCCAGGTTGAGGCCATCGAGCTACGCTCGAATACCCGCCAGCAGGTCGAAATCAAGCCCCAGTACGGCCTCACCGACGACCAGGTGGAGCAGATGCTGATGGATTCGCTCCTCAATGCGAAAGATGACGTGGCCGCCCGCCTGCTCATCGAAGCCCGCACGGCCGCCGAGCAGCTGCTCTACCAGGTCGACGGCTTCACCCGCAAAAACCGCCCGCACCTCACCGAAACCGAGCTCACGGCCACCGCTGCCCAGGTAGAAAAAGTCCGCGCCGCCTTGGCCGGCACCGAGCGCGACCCCATTCTGAAAGCCATGGACGAGCTGGACGAGCTGACCCGTCCCTACGCCGAGCGGGTAATGAACATCTCGATTCAGCAGGCGATGGCCGGCAAGAAAATCGACTAATTGCCGGTCCCGGTCCGTCGGCCTACTTACGCCGGGGGCTGGCCAGCGGCTTCTGACCGAAGCTGAGTACGCCGCGCGAAGCCGTATCGCGAAACGTGACTTCCAGCAGCACCGAGGGCCGGGGCAGCGCCGAGTCGGCCGCAAACGAAAAGCTGTAGAACAGCCGCGAGGAGCCGTTTTCGCCCAGGCGCACGCCAAGCTTATACAACTCCAGGGGCGAGGCATGGCGCTGGCCGGTTTTCCAGAGCGGCCGGGCAATGGCTCCAAACCGGGTGGCCGTTACCACCCGGCGCACTTCCGGGGCCAGGCGGCGGTAAGCCCCTTCGTAGTCGGCCCGCAGAATGGCCCGCAGAAACTGACTACCCACCTGCGCCTGCGTAGGCCGGGGAGCCAGCCGACTAGCCGGCACCTGCCCCCAGCTACGGCCCGCCGCGCAAGCCGTCGCCAGCACAATGCCCACCAGCAGCCCCCGATAGTTCCGAAATACTTGCATCCCTAAAAGTAAGTGGGGGCGGCGGAAACGGCTGCTGGCCATCTCCACCGCCCCCACGGGCTTGCGGCTACGCGAACCTTACTCCACCACTACCCGGCGCGTCACGTTCAGGCCCGCGCCGGTCAGGCGCAGGGTGTACACGCCGGTGGCCAGGCCCTGGGTGGGCAGCTCGGCCACGGTAGCGCGGCCGGCATTCAGGCGCAGGGGCTGGATTTGGACGCGCTGGCCCAGGGCGTTGTAGAGCGTAGCCTCGACTGCGCCGCCGGGGCCGTTGCCGCTCAGCTGCACGCGCAGGGCTGAGCCGGCCACTACGGGGTTGGGCAGCACGTCGACGGTGTAGCCGGCGGTCTGGTTGCGGGTGGCAGTGCCCTGCGTCACGGTGAAGGCCAGCGAGGCGAGGTTGTTGGTTTCGTTCGATTCGCTCACCACGTTCTGCGGGTCGGCCACGAACAGCAGGAAGTAGGCCCCGGGCGTGGTGTTGGTCGGGATGGCCGTTACCAGCTGCCGGGTTTCATCGAGGTTGACACCCAGCGCGCCACCGGCACTGGTGCCCAGCAGCACGTCGCTGGCATCAAGTACGGCATTGGTCGAGAGGTAGTAGCCCACGGCCGAGCTGCTGGCGTTGCCCCCGCCCTGGTTGGCGATGATAGCACTCATGCTCACGTTGTTGCCAGCCGGCACGGTCGAGGGCGAAGCCCCAATCTGGGTCAGCAGCAGGTCGGCCTGCGGGGCAGCCACGCAGCTCACCGCCGCTTCGAAACCGCTGGCGGTAATGCTGCCGTCGCTGGTGAATACCACTGTGAGCGCGCCCGCCGAGTTGGTGGCCGTGAAGGGCAGGTTAGGGCCCTGCGTACCCGTGTACGACCCCAGCAGAGTTGCCGCCGTGGCCGTGGTGCCATTGTATATGCTCACGTAGTCGTAGCCGCCTTCGGTGGCAAACGAGGTGAACAGCAGCTGCACCATCGAGCCGGCTGTGCCGGGCAGAATAGTCAGCGAGCCGTTGGAGTTATCGGCGTAGTTGCTATAGCCGCCGTTGTCGTAAATCGTGGTCGAGCAGGTAGTCACGGTGGCCGTACCGCTGAAGGGCACCAGGGTACCGGTGAAGGGTCCGTTCACCGTCAGGGCTAGGCTGGCCACGTTGTTGGTTTCGTTGGTTTCGGCCACGGCGTTGGCCGGGTCGGCCACGAACAGCACGTAGTAGCTGCCGGCCGTGGTGCCGGTGGGTATCGTCAGCGTGGCATTGCGGTAGCTGCTTTGCCCGGCGGGCAGGGCCGTGCCGGTCACCGTGCTCAACAGCACGTCGCTGGCATCGAATACCGTATTCGTCGAGAGGTAATAGCCCACGGTGCTGCTGCTGGCCGTGCTGGTGCCGGCGTTCACAATGGAGCACGCCCCGGCAATGGTAAAGCCGGGCGTGACGCTGGTCCCTCCCAGCTGGGGCTGCTGAATCTGCAGGTCGACGCCCGGGGCCAGCAGCAGCAGCGGTACGCTGGCCACGTTGTTGGTTTCGTTGGTTTCGGCTACGACGTTAGCCGGGTCGGCCACGAACAGCACGTAGTAGCTGCCCGCCGCCGTGCCGGCCGGAATGGTGATGTTGTCGTAGCGCGACGAGTACTGGTAGGCCACCAGGCTGCCGCCCGGGCTGGTGTAGAGCAGCACGTCGCTGGCATCAAACACGGTATTGGTCGAGAGGTAGTAGCCGAGTGTGCTGCTGGGCGAAGTGGTATTGCCCAGGTTCTGAATATAGCTGCTTGTGCTGATGCTGTTGCCGGCGGCGCTGGTGCTGGCCGACAGGTACGGCTGCACAATGGTGAGGTCGATGCCGGGGGCCACTACCTGAATCGCGGCCGAGGCCACGTTGTTGTTCTCGTTGGTTTCGGCCACGGCGTTGGCCGGGTCGGCCACGAACAGGATGTAGTAGTTGCCCGACAGTGTACCGGTCGGAATCGTGACGTTGTTGTAGCGCGATGAATACTGGTAGGCTGCCAGGCTGGTGCCCGGCGCGGTCAGCAGCAGTACGTCGCTGGCATCGAGCACGGTGTTGGTGGAGAGGTAATAGCCAATCGTGCTGCTGGGCGAAATCGAATTGCCCAGGTTCTGGATGTAGCAGCTGGCGCTTACACTGCTACCGGCGGCCGTGCTGGTAGCCGATAAGTAAGCCTGGGTAATGGTGAGGTCGATACCAGGTGCAACAATCTGGAGTGCGGCCGAGGCCACGTTGTTGTTCTCATTGGTTTCGGCCACGGCGTTGGCCGGGTCGGCCACGAACAGCACGTAATAGCTGCCGGGGGCGGTACCGGTCGGAATCGTGACGTTGTCGTAGCGCGAATAATACTGATAAGCGGCGAGGCTGCTGCCCACGCTGGTATACAGCAGCACGTCGCTGGCATCAAACACCGTGTTGGTGGAGAGGTAGTAGCCAATCGTGCTGCTGGGCGAAGTCGTGTTGCCCAGGTTCTGAATGTAGCTGCTCGTGCTCACGCTGTTGCCGGGGGCCGTGCTCGTCACCGACAGGTAAGCCTGCGTGATGGTGAGGTCGATGCCGGGTGCCACCACTTGCAGCGTGGCCGTGCTGATGTTGTTATTCTCGTTGGTTTCGGCCAACTGGTTGAGATAGTCGGCCACGAACAGCACGTAGTAGCTGCCCGCCGCCGTGCCGGTCGGCACCGTGAGCGTGGCGTAGCGCGACGACGAGCTTTGCCCGGACACCGTGCCGGTCGAGTTGCCAATGAGCACGTCGCTGGCATCGAGTACGGCATTGGTCGAGAGGTAGAAACCGATGGTGGCCGGCGAAGCCAGGGCATTACCCTGGTTGTAGAGGTAGCAGCTGGCCTGCGTGCTGCCGCCCGGTGCCACCGAGTTCGGCGACAGGTAGGTGCTCGAAATGTACAGGTCGTAGGTGGGAGCCTGCACCGTCAGGGCCAGGCTGGCCACGTTGTTGGTTTCGTTGGTTTCGGCCACGGCGTTGGCCGGGTCGGCTACGTAGAGTACGAAGTAGCTGCCGGCCGCCGTGTTGGCCGGAATAATGGGGTAGGCGTAGCGCGAGCTGCTTTGGCCCCCGTTCAGGGTGTAGCCCACGGCGGTATTCAGCAGCACGTCGCTGGCATCGAATACGGTATTGGTCGAAAGGTAAAAGCCCACCGTGCTGCTGCTGGCCGTCACGTTGCCCTGGTTCACAATCAGGCAGCTGGTCTGGATGGAGTTGCCGGCCACGGTACTCGTCGGGTACAGCTGCGCCTGCTGAATCACGAGGTCCACGCCGGGCGGCGTCACGGTAAAGCTCACAGCCGTCACGTTGTTGGTTTCGTTGCTTTCCGGCACCTGGTTCTGGTAGTCGGCCACGAACAGAATGTAGTAGGTACCCGGCGCGAGGTTGCTCGGAATAGCGGCCGTACCACTGCGCTGCGACGGATAGTTCGGATAAAGCTGCGCGCCGTACTGCGAGGTCAGCAGCTGGTCGGCGGCGTCGAGGGTCGCATCCGTCGAGAGGTAAAAGCCCACGCTGCTGCTGGCCGCCGCCGCGTTGCCCAGGTTATTGATGTAGCAGCTCATGTACAGCGGCGTGCCCGGGGCCGGGTTGGTCGGGCTCACGCTGGCCTGCGCCGTTACCAGGTCCACGGTCGAGGCAATCACGTTGAAGCTGACGGCCGACACGTTGTTGTTCTCGTTGCTTTCGGCTACCTGGTTCTGATAGTCGGCTGCGTACAGCAGGTAGTAGGCACCCGACACCGTTCCAACCGGCACCGTTACCGTGGCGTACTGCGAAGAATACTGGCCTACGCCAATGGCGTATCCGGTCGAGTTGCCCAGCAGCACGTCGCTGGCATCGAGCACGGCGTTGGTCGAGAGGTAGTAGCCCACGTTGCTGCTGCTGGCCGTGGCCCCCGAGAGGTTATACACCGAGCAGCTGGTGTTCAGGGTGCCGCCGGCCACCACGCTGGTAGGGTACAGCTGCGCGCCCTGCACCGTCAGGTCGGGCTGGGCCTGGGGCGGCACCGTTGCCACGCAGCCAATTGTCGCCTCGAACCCATCGTATTGCACCACGTTGTCGCTGCTCAGGCGCACGGTGAGGGCTCCCGAGGCTGTCGTACCATATAGCGTGCCCGGCTGGTAGCTCGAATTGTAAGTGCCAATAAGTGGAGCCGAGGTGCTCGTGCCATCGTAAACGTACAGGTAGTCGTAGCCCGTTTCCACCGCAATGGTATTGAACTGTAGCCGCACGTGGTTGCCCGCCGTAGCCGGCATTATCGTTACGCTGCTGTTGGAGTTGGCCAAGTAAGTGCCCGTGGGGCCGCCGTTATCGTAGAGCGTACCCGAACAGGTGGTGATGGTGGTGCTGCCCGTGGCGGGCAGCTGGTAAGTCTGGGCCATTGCGGCGGCCGGCCACAGCAGGCCGGACAGCACGAATACGGCCAGCGTCTTCAGCAGGTGCCGGGACGCCAGCGGGTAGTTTTGGTTCATAAAATTACGGAAATGAAAAAAGGTAAAAGGATAGGAAAATATCGGACGCTGGTAGCAGCAGCCCGCCCCCGGCCGGGCCAGAGGGTGGGAC
>JALYUI010000015.1 GCA_030853845.1 Bacteroidota bacterium
CGAGTTTGATTATCGCGCACCGCCTCTCCACCATCCGCAAAGTCGATAAAATCCTGGTCATCGACGGCGGCCGCATCGTGGAGGCCGGCACCCACGACGAGCTAAGCGAGCGCGAAGGCGGGCTGTACGCGAACCTGTTGCGCCTGCAATTTGAGTTGACGTAGCGTTCGATTTGGGAACACACGATTACGGCCCTTGCTTCGTTAGATTTGGCGAAGTGAGGGCCGTAATTATTCAAGAAAATGACTTTCGTGAAATCCAACGCATATCCGAGCAGAAAACGAGGGTTTTCGCTGCCGGATATGGCGCCGTTTGCGGGCCTGCTTTTTCTGCTTGTTGGCTTTTACGCACTTACCACCCAATTTAAAGCACCACGACTGGGCAACGTGGCGCTTGAAGAATTACCACGCTGCGAAAATTCCGCTTGCTTGCCTGAAAACGCTGAAGCCGTGATTGGATTAGATACTGCCGGACACTACTCCTTTTCCCTTAGCGGTCCCGCATTTCAAGCTGTTACCATTCAAAAGGTCGCAGCAGCTTATGGCATTGCTTTTTCCAACTCCCAGCGCTCGAATTTGAATCGGCTCGATTATTTGGATGTGGATATGCGGGAATTACCTGCCATCCTTGATGCCACGGCTTACCAGCAGTTGTTTCGCAGCAAAAAGACGCGCCAGCCACTTTCAGAAAACCAATTAGCGGCTTGTGTTACAACCGCAAAACGGGTAATTCAGTCATTGGCACATAAATCTACCTATGTTTCGCTACTGATTCATGCCGACACGAAAGCCTCAAGCGTCATGCACCTGATTGCTATTTTGCAGAATCAGGGAATCAATCGATTCAATTTAAAGCTACAGTATGCTCCCCGGCATCCCACAACTCATCAGCATTGAAACCCGCGTCCCAAGCGCGGGTTTCGTATTTTTAGCATGTCAGACAGCTCTGGCTGGCGTTTGACACCAATATTGCCTCACTGATTCAACGTTCAGGAACAATGACCATTCAGTCTCTCATCACTACTGACCCCGATATTCTCGGCGGGCAGCCGGTTTTCGCAGGTACTCGCGTTCCTATTGAAACGCTGTTCGACCACTTGGAAGCGGGCGTTTCGCTGGATGAGTTTCTGGATGATTTTCCCACTGTTTCCAAAGCTCAGGCAGTTGCGTTGCTCGAAACCGCAACCAAATTGCTTACCTCCGCCAACGTAGCCCAACTCTATGCGGTTTCTGCTTGATGAGAACCTACCCAAACGCCTGAAACAGGACTTCGCCGCGCACGAAGTTTTCACCGTGTGGGATAAGCAGTGGAACGGTATCAAAAACGGCGAATTACTGAAAAGAATGCTGGCAGAGAGGTTTTAAGCCCTGCTAACGTTCGATAAAAACCTACAACACCAGCAGAATTTCAGCAAGTACACGCTGACCGTATTTGTGCTGAATGCGCCCATTAATACCTACGCGGAGCTGACAAAACTGTCTCATCAAATAACTGCGCTGCTGGATGCGGGAGTGTTGCCGTCTGGCCCCGTCATCATCAAAACAGCTTAATTCCAGCGCATGATTCTCCCCAAAACCCGCGCCCCAAGCGCGGGTTTCGTATTTTTAGCCCCTCAACAACTCCCCTCACTCTCCCCTTACTGATGAGCAAGCACTTCGCAAGTTTCTCCGTCGCTGTTGCAGCGGCAGCTACCCTGTTGGCCACCCCGGCCGCCCAGGCCCAGATTACCACGCCCCAGCCCAGCCCTAAAAGCACTGTTACCCAGCGCGTGGGCCTGACGGATATTACCATCACCTACTCGCGGCCGAGCGCGAAAGGCCGCCCCATATTCGGCACGTTGGTGCCCTACACCGAGCGCTGGCGCACGGGGGCCAATGCCACCACCAGCATCAAATTCTCGGATGATGTGACGGTGGAAGGCCAGAAGGTGCCGGCCGGCGAGTACGGCATCTACACTATCCCGACCCAGACCGAATGGACGGTGGTGCTTAACAAAAGCCTCAAGCAGGGCGCCGATGTGGCCGGTTTTAAAGACGACCAGGACGTGGTGCGCTTCAAGGTGAAGCCCTACGCGCTGGGCAGCGCCGTCGAAACCTTCACCGTCACCTTCGCCGACCTCACGCCCGCCACCGCCAACGTGGCCCTGGAGTGGGAAAAGACGGGCGTTAAGTTCAAGGTAACGGCCGATGTGGAAAGCAAGGTAATGGCCCAGATTGACGAGAAGGTGGTGAAAAACGCCAGTCCCGCCCCCGCCGACCTCGCGGCCGCCGCCGTTTATTACAGCGAGAATAACAAAGACCCGAAGCAGGCCTTGGCCTGGCTACAAAAGGCCAACGCCGCCGAGCCCACCAAGTTCTGGAACCTGCACACAGAAGCCAAAATGCGCCTAAAAATGAAGGACTACGCCGGTGCCCGCAAAGCCGCCGAAGCCTCGAAGAAAGCCGCCCTGGCCGCCACGCCGCCCAACACCGAGTACGTGAAGATGAACGACGAGCTGCTGGCCGAAGTGAAGAAGATGGGTAAATAAGGTCCCCCGCCTTCATCGTGCCCTACGCTGACTCCGAAACCGGCCCGCTTCCAAATGGAGGCGGGCCGGTTTGGTGATGGAGGGATGCGTTTACCTCCAAAACACCAAGTGCTGTCTTCTAAGTGCAAAAATTAGCTCTTTCTAAGGCTTTGGAGAGACTTTTTGAGGCTTTGGAGACACGCGCTAACCCTTCGGAATACCTCGCTGAAGCTTGGGAAGGGCTTGGCATGGCTTGGGAAGCCGACGCGGAAGCTTGGGAGGTGGTGGCGCAGGCTTAGCAGCTGCTTTTGGAGAGATGGGTGGCTACGGCAGCACCTTCAGCACCAGCTGCGACGCTTGTTGCGGCGAGTGGTACAGGCGGTGCGTGGCGGCCTGGAAATCGGCCTCATTGGCGTTGTAGATGTTGTCGACGTACTTCTGCGGGTTGCGGTCGACCAGCGGGAACCAGGTGCTTTGCACCTGCACCATGAGACGATGGCCGGGCCGGAAGGTGTGCATGAGGTCCTGCACGGTGAAGGGCACGGCGGTGATTTGGCCAGGCACGAAGGGCTCGGGCTTGGAGAAGCTGTTGCGGAAGCGGCCCCGCATTACTTCGGAGCGCACCATTTGCTGGTAGCCGCCGAGGTGCACGTTGGGCAGGTTGCGCGGGTTGTCGCGGGTGGTGTCGGGGTACACGTCGATGATTTTTACGACCCAGTCGGCATCGGAGCCGGTGGTGGCTACTTGCAGCAGGGCCTGGATGGGGCCGGCCAGCGTGAGCGGGGCAGTGAGCACGTCGGTCTGGTAGGTGAGCACGTCGGGGCGGCGGCTGGCGAAGCGCTGGTCGTCGGTCATGTACTCGCGGGTCATGGCGGGGGCGGTGGCTTCGGTGTAGGGCACGGGGTGGGCCGGGTCGCTCACGAACTGGTCGAACTCGGGGCCGGCGGCAGGCTTTTCGAAGCCGATTTTGCCGCCCGGCTGGAAGTAGAGGGTGCGGTCCTGCGCGGCTTTGGGCGGCCAGGCGTCGAAGGTGCGCCACTGGTTAGTGCCGCCCTCGAAGATGGTGGCTTCGGGCAGGTCGGGGGGCTTGTTATCCTTCAGATACGCTTTAAAGAACGGGGCTTCCACGTTTTGCTGGTACCAGCGCGACGTAGCGGCCCCGTAGGCCACGTTGCCCACGTACTCGCCCGTGAAATTGGCCCAGCCGCCGTGCACCCACGGCCCCATCACGAGGCGGTTGGCCAGGCCGGGGTTTTGCTGCTCGATTGCCTGATAGGTGTGCAAGGCCCCAAACAGGTCTTCGGCGTCGTTGAAACCGCCCACGGTGAGGACGGCGGTTTTGAGGTCGTGCAGGTGCGGGCGGGGGTTGCGGGCCTGCCAGAAGTCATCGTAGTTGGGGTGCTGCGTGAGGTCGGTCCAGTGCTTTACCTGACCGTGGAAGAGCCGGGCGTCCACGTTTTTGAGTGGGCCGAGGCGGTAATAATAGTCATAGCCATCGGGGGTACCCAGTTTCAGCTCGGGGGCGGGCACGGCCGTGGGCTGCGGCCGGGGCTGCCCGAAGCTGGCCCAAAACCCCACGCCCGTGAGGAAATACGCGCCGTTGTGGTGGTCATCGTCCCAGAACCAGTCCGTGACCGGGGCCTGGGGCGAGGCGGCTTTTAGGGCCGGATGGCGGCTGAGCAGACCCGCCGTGGTGTAGAAGCCCGGATACGAAATGCCCCACTGGCCCACGCGGCCGTTGTTCTTCGGCCCCTTTTTCAGCAGGAATTCGATGGTGTCGAAGGTGTCGGTGCCCTCGTCGGTGTCGTGCTTCGTGGCGTGTTTTTCCAGGGCCGGGCGCACGTCCTCAAACGTGCCTTCCGACATAAACTTGCCCCGCACGTCCTGAAAAGCAAAGATGTAGCCCTCGTGCAGCATGGTGCTGTTCGGGCTGATGCGCAGCATGTATTTGCCCGGCCCGTACGGCCCAATCGAGTACGGCGTGCGCTTGATGATGATGGGGTAGCGCACCTGGCCGGCATCCTTGGGCGCGTACACGATGGTGTAGAGCTTCACGCCATCGCGCATGGGAACCTGGTATTCCGTTTTAGTGAAATGCTGCTGAATGTAGACCGTATCGGCCAGCATGGTGGCCAGCAACGTCTTTTCGGCATCGGAGCGGGCGGGTGCCTGGGCCCGGGCCGGAGCGGCGGCCGTGGCCCCAAGCACCACGGCAACCAGCATAATTGATTTCATGCAGCGCGGATTTAAAGTGAGAGTTCGCCGGTAAAGGTAGAATCCGGCGGCAAACGGCTTGCTTATTTCCGGGCAGCAGGGGTAGCGGCCGCCGTGCGGCTCTGCGGCCAGCGGCCCTGCATAATGAGCAGGCGCTTCACGTTGTCGACCTCAATCTCGTCGGGCTGGGTGGCCAACACCCGCTGCAGGTCCTTGCCCGAGCGGCCCCCAAATATTACCACCTTGAAGCCGGCGGCGTGGGCCTGCGCGGTTTGCGCGGGCGTCACGCGGTCGGCATCGAGCACCAGGGTGTGCACCTTCGTGGTTTTCGCCACTTGCAGGCCGAAATCGAATTCGGCCGACGCAATTTCCAGCCCGATGCGGATGCCCGGCATGGCGGCCCGGGCCAGGCGCACGGTAGCTGCTTCTTCCGTGATGAACAGCACTTTGACCAGCGGCACGTGGGCGCGGGCGAGGCTGGCGGCAATCTGGCGCACCAGCAGCGGGGTGCGCTCGTGCTGGTGGCCGGGGGGCAGGCAGTGGTCGTCCTCGTGCAAATCGAGGTGGATGAAGGGGAAGCTGGGGCGGCGGTTGAGGCGGGCCAGCAGGGTGTCGAAGGTGATGGGGCGCTCCTTCTGAATGAGGTCGAAGGGAAAGCCGCCCTGGTAGCGTAGCTGGGTGATTTCGGCGGCCGGACGCTCACTCACGCAGCCGGTGCCGGAGCTGCCGTCTTCGAGCTTCTGGTCGTGGTAGAGCATTATCACGCTGTCGCGGCTCATTTGCAGGTCAATCTCCACGCCGTCGGCCCCGCGCAGCAGGGCGCGCCGAATACCTCGCCAGCTGCTCGGCGGCCGGAAGTTGAAGGGACTGAGGGTGGTGTAGAAGCCCGAGCCGGCGTGGCCCAGCACCACCAGGTTGGGGTTGGCCCCCGGCTGCCGGCCCACGCAGCCGGCCAGCATCAGCAAAACAAAAACGGCCAGTACAGCCCCGAAGCGCAGGAAATAATTTCGCATGAAAAAAAATGGTCCGGCTAGGGCCGGTTAGCCCCTGAACGGGAAGCCGCCGCCGGGGTTGGGCGGGGCCGGGCTTTTTTAGCCGGCGGCCGGCAGCTCCGCATCGGCCAGCGCGGCGCGGGGCGGGCGGGGCTTTTCGAGCAGGCCGAACAGGAACGTGAGCGCCACTACCAGCCAGACCGAAAACCAGACATCCGACAAATAGTGCGCGCTCAGCACCAGCCGGCCCAGCCCAACCAGCCCCGGCAGCAGCAGCAGCGGCCCCCGAAACCGGGGAAACGCCAGCGCCAGCGGCCAGCACAAGCTGAGATAAACGGCGGTGTGGTACGAGGGAAACGAGTCGTTGTGCGGGCCGGTGGCCCAGAGGCCGGTGCCCGCGTAGCCGCCGCCAAACTGCACTTCGGGCCGCAGCCGGTGCACCACGCCCTTCAGCACGTTGGCCAGCACCATGCTGAACTCGTGGGTGAGCAGCAGCACCAGGAACAGCGTGGCGGCCTTCTTTTTGAGCAGGTAGCGGCCAATGGCAAAGGCCAGCCCCAGCCCCAGGAAGATGATGGGCAGGCCCAGCACGTGCACCATTAGGGCCTCGTGTACGTCATCGGCCCGGCCGGTGAGCTCGTTGAAAAACGGGGACGCCCACGTGAAATGCCCATGAATGAACCCGGCCAGTGGCTGGTCGAGGAACAGGATGAGCACGACGCAGGCCGGCAGCGAAACGGCCGTGAAAACGAGGAACTGGCGAAGCGTCATGAGTAAGGATGTAGCGTGGACGCTGCGAGTCCGCGCGTTTGAACGACCGAACCAACGACACCACGCGCGGACTCGCA
>JALYUI010000046.1 GCA_030853845.1 Bacteroidota bacterium
GGTTTGTACAGTGATGGTACTTATGTCGACCTGCAGCCCCTTAAAACGGAAGGCCAATCGACGACTTACAGCAACTATCAGGTCTCGATTCCTTTTGGCGGCGGTATTCGGTACCGTATCAACCGCAACTTTGACGCTAGTCTGGAAGTTGGCTGGCGCTATACCTTTACCGACTACTTGGATGACGTTTCGACCAAGTATGCCGACCCGGGCCTGTTGACGACGGCTTACCAGCAGTATTTTGGTCGCGGTATCTCGAACAATTCAAACCCTCAAACTGCTGGTTTTGATAATGCGGGCAATGTTCGTGGCATCAGCACTAAAAATGACTGGTACATCGTTACCGGCGTTACGTTGAATTACATTCTTACTCCCCGCATCAAGAACCCGAAATTCCGCTAAGGCGCGGATGCTGGCTGGAGTTTTCTTATCACAGGCAGGCTTTTAGTCTAAATGACGAATTTCCGTTTTCGAAATACGCTCCTCGCTTGCTTGATGCAGGCGGGGAGTGCTTTTTTTGGCACTACCCTGCACGCCCAGAACACCAGTGAAGTAGGTTTTGCGCTAGGGGCTACCAACTATCGGGGCGAGATTGCGCCCCAATATCAGCTACAAAACAACCGGCCCGCCGCTGCTGCCTTCTATCGCCGGGATGTGACCGTGCCCATTACGGTGCGCGGCGGCCTGATGGCAGGCTTGCTGCGTGCCGCCGACGACAACGTGAGCGGGGTGAATGGCGGCGTGCCGCCGCTGCTGGCCTACCGGCAGGCCAATACTAAGGGCTGGCTGGCCGAAGCTTCAGCAGTAGCGGAATATAACTTCCTCAACTACCATCGCCGGACGGATAAAGTCCACTTCACGCCCTACCTGTTTGCGGGCCTGGCTTTATTCTACGCCAGCACCACTACCGTAACGAACAACCCCGCATTGGCGGGCACCTTCAACCGGCAGGGCAGCCAGTTTGGGCTGGCCGTACCGGCGGGCGTGGGGTTTAAATATGCCCTGTCGCAGCACCTGAACCTAGGGCTGGAGACGGGCGTGCGCAAAGCCTTTACCGACCAGCTCGACCATCTGAGCGACCAAACACCGTTGCTGGTGAACGTGCACGACCAGGACTGGTATTATTTTACCGGGTTGAGCTTGTCGTACACCTTCTACAAGATTCGCTGCCCGGACCAGTACGACGATAATAAAAAGCTGCTGAAGTAGCAGCCGGGCCACTTTGCACAAGGCTGCCGGGGAAGTTAAATCGGCGGCTGTGCTCCCGCATAGGTTTCGGCCGGCAATGGCAGTATGCAACCCTTTCCGTAACTTGCGGGCTCTTTTAGCGAAACCGCAAAGATGACCGGCAAGGCCGAACTTGATACGCAAAATATTCCCTCCCACGTGGCTGTCATCATGGATGGCAATGGCCGCTGGGCCAAGCAGCGGGGTGGGCTACGGGTGTTCGGGCATCAGAGTGCCATTACGGCCGTGCGCGAAACTGTGGAAGCGGCCGCTGAAATCGGCGTGCGCTACCTGACGTTGTATGCTTTCTCGACTGAAAACTGGAACCGGCCCGCCCTGGAGGTAATGGCGCTTATGCAGTTGCTGGTGCATACCATTCGGCAGGAAACGGGTACGCTCCTTAAAAACAGCATCCGACTCGAAGCCATCGGCAACCTGGCCAGCCTGCCAGCCAGCTGCCAGCGCGAACTTAACGAAGCCAAAGAGCTGACCAAGTCCGGCACCCGCATGACCCTGGTGCTGGCCCTGAGCTACAGTGGCCGCTGGGACCTGACCCAGGCCAGCCAGCGCATGGCCGTTGATGTGGCCAATGGCCGCCTACAGCCAGCCAACATCACTGAAGGCACCATTGCCGGCTACCTGGCCACGGCTGGCATGCCCGACCCGGAACTTCTTATCAGGACCAGCGGTGAGCAGCGCATCAGTAATTTTCTATTGTGGCAACTGGCTTACACGGAACTATACATCACTGATTTGCTGTGGCCGGATTTCCGGCGCGAGCATTTCCAGGAAGCCCTGGGGGCTTACCAGCGCCGCGAGCGACGCTTTGGCAAAACCAGTGAACAACTGGCTGTTTCTTAAAAATTTGTAATGAGTATTGTGCGAAATTTATTTGTAAGATTGGTGCTGACCCTAGCGTTGGTGGGCGGCTGGCTGGGCCACACCGCCCAGGCGCAGCAGGCCGGCGACGAGCCCAAAAAATATGAGCTGGGCGGTATCTCCATCAGCGGAGCGCGCTACCTCGACCCCAATACCCTCATCGGGCTGACCGGCCTGCGCGTGGGCGACCCCATTAACGTGCCGGGCGAAGAAATCGGCAAGTCGATTCGCAAGCTCTGGGCGCAGGGAATTCTGGGCGACGTGAGCGTGACGGTAGCCCGCATTGAGGGCAACAAGATTTTCCTTGACTACAACCTCAAAGAGCGGCCGCGGCTGTCGAAGTTCACCTTCACGGGCATCCGCAAGGGCCAGACCGAGGACCTCACCAAAAAAATAACCTTGATTCGGGGTAAGGTAGTGACCGATGCCTTGCTGAATAATACCCGCTCGCAGATTCGGAAGTTCTTTGTGAACAAGGGCTACCTCGACACTAAAGTGAACGTGGTGCAGGTAGCAGACTCTTCGCTGTCGAACAGCATCGCGCTGCGTATCGACGTTGATAAGGGCGCGAAAGTGCGCGTTCACGACATTGCTTTTGAGGGTAACACGGCTTTCAAGGACAGCAAGCTGAAGAAGAAATTCAAGAAGACCAAGGAGCGGAAGTCGTATAAATTCCTGACTCCCGGCAAGTTCCAGAAGAGCGAGTACGAGGATGATAAGAAGAAGCTGATTGAGTTCTACAACACCGAAGGCTATCGCGACGCAATTATTGTGAGCGATACCGTAGTTCGGGATGATAAAGGCCTGGCTCTGAGCATTAAGGTCGATGAGGGGCCGAAGTATTACTTCCGCCACATCACCTGGAGCGGCAACTACTTGTACGATGATAAGACCCTGGCCAATGTGCTGGGTATCAAGCCGGGCAGCCCATATAGCAAGGAAGTGCTCGATAAGCGCCTGAACTACAACCCCACCGGGCAGGACATTTCCTCGCTCTACCTGAACGATGGCTACCTGTTTTTCACCATCGACCCGGTGGAAACCAAGGTGGAGGGCGATTCCATCGATATTGAGATGCGCATGAGCGAGGGCGTGCAGGCGCACATCAAGGACATTAATATCTCGGGCAATACCAAAACCAGCGACCACGTGCTGCGCCGCACCCTGCGTACGCTGCCCGGCGACAAGTTCAACCGTGAGCTGCTGATTCGCTCGCAGCGCGAGATAGCCACGCTGGGCTATTTCGACCCCGAAAAAATCGGTATCAACCCGGTGCCCAACCAGGCCGATGGCACGGTAGACATCAACTACACCGTGGTGGAAAAGCCTTCGGACCAGGTGACGCTTTCGGGCGGCTGGGGCGGCTACGCCGGCTTTATCGGCACGGTGGGCCTGGTGTTCAACAACTTCTCGCTGCGTAAGGCGGGTACGTTGCGCAACTGGACCCCGGTACCGGCCGGCGACGGCCAGCGGCTGTCCTTAAACGTGCAGGCCAACGGCGTGCAGTACCAAGCGTATTCGTTCTCCTTCACGGAACCGTGGCTGGGCGGCCGCCGCCCCAACTCTTTCTCATTCAGCCTGAACCACAGCGTGCAGCGCGTGGGGGTGAGCACCGACGCGGCTACCAGCTCCTTTATTAAAGTGAACAGTGCCACCGTGGGTCTGGGCCGCCAGCTGCGCGTGCCCGACGACTACTTTACGTTGAGCAACTCGCTCTCGTACAGCCAGTACCAAACGCAGAACTATGGCATTATTCCCGGCGCGGCCTCGGGCACGTTCAACAACATTACGCTGAACACCACGCTGGCCCGCAATAGCATCGACAACCCGACCTACACGCGGCGCGGCTCGTCGCTGAGCCTGAGTGTGAGCCTGACGCCACCGTATTCACTGCTCAACCCCGACCACCCCAGCAACAACCAGTGGATTGAGTTTCACAAATGGATGTTTGATGCCTCGTTTTTTACGCCCATCGTGGGCAAGCTGGTGCTGAACACCCGTGCCCACTTCGGCTTTCTGGGAACTTACAATTCGAACCGGCAGATTGGGCCGTTCGAGCGCTTCAAGATGGGCGGCGCGGGCCTGGGCTACAACGGCGGCGGCAACTACCTGGTGGGTACCGACTACGTGGGCCTGCGCGGCTACGACGACCCCGGCGCGGCCTTCGCTATTCCGACGGCGCAGGGCAGCAACGCGGCCGGCGGCATTGCCTTCAACAAGTACGTGCTGGAAATGCGCTACCCGGTCAGCCTCAATCCGGCCGCAACGGTGTACGTGCTGGCCTTTGCCGAAGCCGGCAATGCTTACGACTCTTACCAGAACTACAACCCCTACAAGCTGTACCGCTCGGCTGGGGTGGGGGCGCGCATCTTTATGTCGGCGTTCGGCCTGCTGGGCTTCGACTTTGGCCACGGCTTCGACAGCGTGGTGCCGCTGCCGGGCAACAGCGCCACGCAAGACCCCAACCACTTCCACTTCATCATCGGCCAGCAAATTCGCTAGCCAGATACTAAGCGCCCGGATTTCACGTTTTGGTTGGTATGAAAAAAATTCGTGGCCTGTTGCTGGCCGTTGTTGCACTGCTGACCGGGGCCGGCACGGTCCAGGCCCAGAAATTCGGCTGGGTCGATTCGGAGTTCATCATGGCCAAGATGCCGGAATACGCCCTGGCCCAGCAGGAACTGGCCAAGCTTTCCGACACCTGGCAGAAGGAGCTCGAAGCCCAGCAGAAGGACCTCGACAAGATGTACCGGAACTACCAGGCCGAGGAAGTGGTGCTGACCGAGGCCATGAAGAAGAAGCGGCAGGATGAAATTCTGAAGAAGGAGCAGGACCTGAAAGCCTACCGCAACAAGCAGTTTGGCTACGAGGGCCAACTGTTTAAAAAGCGTCAGGAGCTGAACAAGCCGGTGCAGGACAAGGTATTCGAAGCCGTGGAAAAAGTGGCCAAGAAGAAGTCGCTGGCCGTGATTTTCGACAAATCGGGCGACCTGACCATGCTCTATACCAACCCGGCGCACGACTATACCGAGTTTGTGCTCGAAGAACTGAACCTGGCCGCCCCCGACCGCAACCAGCCCGCCGCCAAAGGCGCAGTGAAAACCGTGGCCCCACCCAAAACGCCCGTCGACCCTAACTTTGAAACCGATTCGGGCACACCCGACCAGGCTCCGGCCCCCAAGGCGGTGCGCGGGGCTAAGAAGAAGTAGCGGCGCTCTGCTCAGTTGCTGGTTTCTCGTTTCTGATTGGGTTTTTATCTCCCAAAGCGTAACCCGGCAACTGTAAACCAGAAGTAATTACCTTTGTCTTAACATTTTTTCTGACCCTTTTTCTTTTTGATGAATCTCGTGAAAATTTTTCGTCTGACGCTCGCCGCCGCTCTGCTGACCGCCGGAACCCTGGCCGCCAGCTCCGCGCAGGCCCAGGCCCCGCTGAAAATTGGTTACACCGACGTGCAGTACGTGCTGGCCCAAATGCCCGAAAGCAAGCAAATTGAGTCGGAGCTGAAAACCTACAACACCCAGCTCGAAGCCCAGCTGAAAAGCAAGTACGCTGACTACCAGGCCAAAGGCGAAGCTTACCAGAAAGGGGCCGCGACGATGACCGACGTGGTGAAGGCCGACAAGGAAAAGGAGCTTCAAACCCTACAGCAGTCCATCCAGGAGTTTCAGCAGAGCGCCCAGCAGAGCCTGCAACAGAAGCAGCAGGTGCTGCTGAAGCCCGCCCTCGACAAGCTCCAGAAGAATATTGACCTGGTGGCCGATGAAAACGGCTTCACTTACGTGTTCAACTCGGACAGCGGCGGGAGTCCCCTGCTGCTGCATGCCCCCAAGGAAGGCGACATTTCGGACCTGGTGCTGAAGAAAATGGGCATCACGCCCGGTGCCGGCGCGCCCGTGAAGTCGGGTCCGATGACGGCTCCCGCCCCGGCTCCCGGCCCGATGGCCCCCGGCGTGAACAAGACCAAAATCAAAACCAAGAAATAAGCAGCCTCGCTGCCCGATTGCCGAAAAGCCGGAGCTGCTGCTCCGGCTTTTTTCGTGCCCCT
Source organism: Bacteroidota bacterium (assembly GCA_030853845.1). Lineage (GTDB taxonomy): Bacteria > Bacteroidota > Bacteroidia > Cytophagales > Hymenobacteraceae > Hymenobacter. The sequence continues at coordinate 6,155 of JALYUI010000046.1, forward strand.
TTACTTTGCCTTATGCAGGATGCTGATTTAGACCCCGACGACCTGCCCGGTCCCGACGACGACGATAGTGGCGACGAACTCTACGAGCACCACCGCGTGGTCGTAGACCGGGGGCAGGAGCTGCTGCGCATCGACAAATTTTTGCACAGTCGTTTGCGCAACACCTCGCGCAACAAGGTGCAGGAAGCCATCCGGGCCAATGCGGTGGAGGTGAACGGTACGGCTGTAAAGCCGAATTACCGCGTCAAGCCGCTGGACACCATTACTATCACGCTGGCGGAGCCGCCGCGCGAAACCGGCGTGCTGCCCGAGGAAATGGACCTCGACATTCGCTACGAAGATGCCGAGCTACTCATCGTGAACAAGCCAGCCGGGCTGGTGGTGCATCCGGCCTTCGGGCACTGGCAGGGCACGCTGGTGAATGGCCTGGCCCACCACCTGGCCAACCTGCCTACCGGCCGCAACGGCGAAGTGCGGCCCGGCCTGGTGCACCGCATCGATAAGGATACTTCGGGCCTGCTGGTGATTGGCAAAACCGAGTTTGCCATGACGCACCTTTCGAACCAGTTTTTCCATCATACCATTCAGCGCAGCTACCTGGCGCTGGTGTGGGGCACGCCGCCCGGCCCCACGGGCACTATTCGGGGGCACCTGGGCCGCAGCCTGCGCGACCGCAAGGTGCAGGCCGTGTACCCGCAGGGCGACTACGGCAAGCCCGCCGTGACGCATTACGAGGTGCTGGAATGCTTCGGCCCCGTCACGCTGGTGCGCTGCGTACTCGAAACCGGCCGTACTCACCAGATTCGCGCTCATATGCAGTACCTGGGCCACCCGCTGTTTTCGGATGCCACCTACGGCGGCGACCGCATCCGGGTGGGCCAGAACACCGGGGCCTACCGCGACTTCGTGGAGCGCGCCTTTGCCTTGCTGCCGCGCCAGGCCCTGCACGCCCGCTCGCTGGGCTTCGTGCATCCTACTTCGGGCGAGAGCTTGTTTTTCGAGGCAGAATTGCCGGCTGATTTTGCCGCCGCGCTGGATGCCTGGCGCGCGTGGGCCTCAGGGCAATAGTCTGGAGCAAATGGTTTGGAACTGCGTTGCCGAACAAAGAAAAAAGTCCCGCCGGAATTTCCGGGCGGGACTTTTTTATAATGATGATGACAGCTGCACTTTCATTCTAGAACTTGATTCCCAAATCGAGCCCGAATGAGCTGTTTTTGAGGGTGACGTCGTCAAAATTGCGGACATGCTCGAAGTAATGGTCGATATCGACCAGGCCGCGATGGTAGCCGAGGCCGGCGAAAAGCTTGGTGCTCTTGCCCAGCGTGTATTCGGCCCCGGCCGCTACTAGCGCGTCGGCATCGAAAAAATAAATATAGTCGCCAGCTTTGTTCTCGACCCCCGTGGCCGGGTCTTTATAGAATTTTTCGCCGTTAACCCGCGTACCGATGGGTACATTGAGCGCTCCGCCCACCTGAAAGTATAGACGAGTGCCCGGGGCTATTTCGTTGGTAAAGAGCTTCACAGTGAGTGGGAGCTGCAAGTATTGGGTGCTGATTTTGAGTGAATTGAAAGGAGCATTCACTGCGTCTTCTTTGTAACGGATGCTGCCACCTTTACCGGCCAGCTCCAGCCCGGTGCTGAAGGCATAGTTCTCGCCGAAGAAATAGTCGACCACGAGGCCGCCGCTGAAGCCCAGCTTACTACCGTCGCTGGCGAAGCCATATTTCGACGTCGACTCGGCCCGCATGCTGGTGATGGCGGGCGAAATCTTGAGGCCGATTTCGACCTGGGCCGAGGCAGTACTAATGGTGGCGGCAAGGGCCAGCAGAGAGAGCAGGGCTTTTTTCATAGGAAGTGGATAATTCAATTGCGAAGTAGAGCGCGGCGCTGCCAGCGCGTTTTTGGCTAATTTTACTCCAAAGTAACGCCTGTGAAGACGAATAATTTTGCCTGGCGGCGCTGGCTGCCATTATATTTTGGGGTAGCTCTGGTTGCCTCAGGCTGCAAAAGCAGCCCCGCCGAAGGCTGCCGCCCCGATGCTGCTACCCAAGCCGCCCCTGTAGCCGTGCGGGTGGAAGCCCTGGCTCCGCCCTTTTTCCGCCTGAAAACGGTGGCTGAAGCGCAGCAGTTTCTGGACGCCCACCCGAAATTCGCTCGCTACTACCTCCAGCGGCAGCCCGGTACTGCCTCTGCGCTCGACAGCAGCCTGGTGCAGCTAGCCACCAACGGTGCGCTGCAACAGCTGGGCCGCGAAACTGCCGCTGCCTTCCCCGACAGCGCCGCCCTGCACCGCGACCTGTCCGAGTTGTTTCGGCGGGTGCATTATTACTTTCCCGATTTTCGGGTGCCGCCCACTTATACTTATGTGAGTGGCTTTCTGGGCAAGGATATTTATGTGAACGACAGCCTGCTGGTGTTGAGCCTTGACTGGTTTACCGGTCCCAAAGCCAGCAAGCGGCCCGACCTGCCGCAGTATATGCTGCGCCGCTACAGCCCGCGCGGCCTCATGCCCCTGCTGGCCCAGGATGTGGCCAGCAAGTACAACAAGCACGAGTTAACGGCTAACACCATGCTTGATGCCATGGTGCACGCCGGCAAAAGCCTGTACTTCGCCAGTCAGATGCTGCCCTGCACGCCCGATTCGGTACTGCTAGGTTACACCAGCCGCGAAATGCTGGGCCTACAGGGTAACGAAGCCAAAGTGTGGGGCCACTTTCTGGAGAATAACCTGCTGTATTCGACCACACCCTTTCAGCTCCAGAAGTACGTGGGTGAGCGGCCCAACGTGCCCGAAATCGACAAAACTGCCCCCGGCCGGGTGGGGCAGTGGGTGGGCCTGCAAATCATCCGCAAGTACGTGGCCGAGCACCCCGACGTGACCATGGGTCGCCTGATGGCGGAAACTAACGCTCAACGCCTACTCAACGACTCGCACTACCGGCCGAAAAAATTATGAGTTATGAATTATGAGTTATGAATTGGGGGCTAAAGCTCTTTTTCAACTCATAATTCATAATTCATAACTCATAATTCGCTCCATGCACGTTGCCGTTTTCAGCCAGTACCATACCAATCCCGACTGCCCGGCCACCAGCCGGCACTACACGCTGCTGGCCCACCTGGCAAAGTCGCACCGCGTCACGTTGCTCACTACGCCCGCCTGGCAGGGGCAGCGCCTGACGCGCGAATATCCGTGGGTACCGGCCGGGGTGGAAATGCGCGAGGCGGCCATTCCCTACGACAATAAGATGGGGCCGGGCCGCCGGGCGCTGGCCTTTGCGCAATACGCGGCCTGGGCCGTGCGGGAGGGGTTGAAGCTTGATAAGCCCGATGTTATCTGGGGCATTAGCACGCCGCTTACGGCTGCCTGGGCGGCGGCGCAGGTGGCGCGCTGGCGGCGGGTGCCGTGGGTGTTCGAGGTGCAGGACTTGTGGCCGGCCTTCCCCATTGCGATGGGGGCGGTGCCCACCGCGCTGGCCCGGCAGCAGCTCTACCGCCTGGAAAAGCGCCTCTACGATAGCGCCCGACATATTCTGCCGCTCTCGCCCGACATGGCGCGCTACGTGACCGACCTGGGCATTCCGGCCGCCAAAGTCACCACCGTACTCAATGGCACCGACCTGGAAATGGCCGCCCGCGCCACGCCGGCTGCCGTAGCGGCGTTGCGGCAGGCGCAGGGATTGGCCGGCAAGCGCGTTGTGCTCTACGCCGGCACCTTCGGCCGGGCCAACGATATCCCGACGCTGGTAGCGGCGGCCGAGGCCATGGCAGCCGAAGATACCGACGTAGTATGGCTGTTTTTGGGCCACGGGTTTTTCGAGCCGCTGGTGGCGGCGGCGGCAGAGCGCTGGCCGGGGCGCATCCGGCTGGTGGGCGGGCAGGCGCGGCACGAGGTATTTGCCTGGTTTAGACTGGCGGCGGTTTCAGTAGTGTCGTTTCTGGGGCTGCCGGTGCTCGATGCCAACTCGCCGGCCAAGCTCTACGACTCGCTGGCCGTGGGTACGCCCGTGGTCGTCACCAACGCGGGCTGGACCAAAGCGCTGCTCGAAACGCACGGCTGCGGCTGGTACGTGCCCGCCGGAAATACGGCCACCCTAGCATTTCAGCTTGGCGAGCTGCTGAAGCAGCCGGAGCTGCTGGCGAAGGCCGGGGCCAACGGCCGCGCTCTGGCCGCCCGCGAATTCGACCGGCAACAATTGGCGGCTCGGGTGCAAACGCTACTGGAAAATGCAGCGGGGTAAGCTTGTACCAACTCCAATCGATTTTGTACTTTCTAATACTATAAATGGAACTTTGTGTGCTAATAGTACTGCTTTTGAGCCTATTGAGCCTATTGAGGCTGTTTTTTGGCTGGAGCTGATTGGCCGGCTGGTCGTGTAAACTGCTTGGCGAAATAGGCGCAGCTGGGTGCCAGCGGGCAAACACTGCACTTGGGCGAGCGGGCCACGCAGATGTAGCGGCCGTGTAGAATCAGCCAATGATGCGCTTTCGCAATCAATTCCTCCGGAATGTAGCGCACCAGGCCCTTCTCCACGGCCAGCGGCGTGGTGGCCGTTTTTGGCACCAGCCCCAGGCGGTGCGACACCCGGAACACGTGCGTATCTACGGCCATGGCCGGCTGGTTGTAGATGACGGAAACCACTACGTTGGCCGTTTTGCGGCCTACGCCGGGCAGGCGCTGTAGCTCATCGAGTTGGCTGGGCACCTCGCCGCCGAAATCGTTGGTAAGCATCTGGCCTAGGCCAGCCAGGTGCTTTGCCTTGTTATTGGGGTAGGAAACACTGCGGATGAAAGGGTAAATGTCGTCGGAAGAGGCCGCGCCGAGATGGGCGGCGGTGGGGAATTCGGCCAGCAGCGCGGGCATTATCAGGTTCACGCGCTTGTCGGTGCACTGTGCGCTTAGTACCACGGCCACAATCAGCTCGTAGGGGCTGCCGTAGGCCAGCTCGGTTTTGGGCTCTGGGAAGTGGGTAATAAAGTAGTCGAGGAAGAAGCGAAACCGGTGGGCGCGAGTCATGCGGGTGGGGCGTGAGGGAAGCGCAAAAGTAGTTGGGCGTGGCTCCGAAAATAAAAAGAACGTCATGCTGAACGCAGTGAAGCATTTCTACCGCGTTACTAAGTTTGATTAGTTGCGCGGTAGAGATG
>JALYUI010000047.1 GCA_030853845.1 Bacteroidota bacterium
CATCTCTACCGCGCAACGCAATCCATTCGATTGGTTTAGTGTGGCGGTAGAGATGCTTCGGCAAGCTCAGCATGACCGTTCTGCCTTATGCCCATTACCAAACTCGTCTCCCCTTCCACCGCGTACCTTTGCCCTTCCTTATGCTGAAAAACGACCTTTTCCTGCGTGCCGCCCGGGGCGAAGCCACCGAGCGCACCCCCGTCTGGCTCATGCGCCAGGCCGGCCGCATCCTGCCCGAATACCGCGCCTTGCGCGCCCGCCTCTCCGGCTTCAAAGAGCTGGTCGAAACCCCCGAGCTGGCCGCCGAAGTCACCATCCAGCCCATCGACGCGCTCAACGTCGATGCCGCCATTATCTTCTCCGACATTCTCGTGGTGCCCGATGCCATGGGCCTGCCCTACGAGATGGTCGAATCGCGCGGCCCCCTCTTCCCCACCACCATCAAGTCGGCGGCCGATATCGACAAGCTGCGCATCCCCGACCCCGAAGACGGCCTCGGCTACGTGCTCGAAGCCCTGCGCATCACCAAAAAGGCCCTCAACGGCCGGGTGCCGCTCATCGGCTTCGCCGGCGCGCCCTTCACCATCCTGGCCTACATGATTGAGGGCCACGGCTCGAAAACCTTTAGCAAAGCGCGCGGCTTCCTCTACAAAGAGCCCGTGCTGGCTCACCGCCTGCTGGCTAAAGTCACCGCCACCACCATAGCCTACCTACAGGCCCAGGTGGCGGCCGGCGCCCAGGTCGTGCAAGTGTTCGACTCTTGGGCCGGCATCCTGCCGCCCGCCCAGTACACCGAGTTTTCGGCCCGCTACATCGCCGAAATCTGCGAGGCCCTGGCCCCGCTCGTGCCCGTCACGGTATTTGCCAAAGGGGCTTGGTGGGCCGTGCCCGAGTTCGCCGCCATGCCCTGCCGCACGATAGGACTCGACTGGAACCAGGACCCCGCCCAGGTGCGCCAGCAAGCCGCCGGCAAAACCCTACAGGGCAACCTTGACCCCTGCGCCCTCTACGGCACCCCCGAGCAGGTGAAGGCCGCCACCGAAGCCATGCTCCGCCAGTTCGCCGGCGGCCCCCACATCGCCAACCTCGGCCACGGCGTCTACCCCGACACCAACCCCGACAACGTGCGCGTCTTCGTGGAAACGGTGAAGGCGTGGCGCGGGTAATTTAAGCCGATGGAGAACACGGAATTAATTGCGGCAGCAATCCAGGAAATTGAGCATCCTACTTGGGGGGTTGTAGAACAATTTTTGGAAATCCATGAGATAGAATATCACGATGGAAAACCAGTAATTGCCGGAATTAAAACTGACGAAACTGAAAAGAAAGCCACTATCTATTTCAACGTCAAGGACGAAGCATTCCACTTTGCGGTCACACTCGATATTGAGCCTGAAATGCAGGTTAGCGCAGCAAATACCGAGGAGTTTTGCCACGTTTATTTTACCGCCTGGTCCGATACTTTACAATTACCAGACTTAGCTGCGCTCACCCACCTCACGCCCACAGATAGTAGCGACATCGGCGATAAAACAGGTTTCAGAGATGACATTGCTACTGTCAGCACAATTGAATTCAAACCGAACGCTGGGCCGGGCGCAACCAATGAGAAACTCAAGCAGCTACTGACCTTTCTGGAGCAGGACGTGGATGGGATAAAGCAATTAGTTGCTGAAGCTGATGGCTCCGTTCAAGTTCATACCGTTTTTCACAATGGCAACACCATGTTGGGAGGCATCTATCTCGACAAAGAAGACATCCAACGTTTAGCTGCTTTTAACCTGGAAATCGACTTCGATTTATATGCCGAAGGCAACAAATTCAAATAGTTAAGCATATTGCCTATTCATGGACGTAAAAAGCAGCAAATGCACCCTGCTTGCCCAATTTGGCTTGGCTGTACTTACCGCAATACTCCATTAAAAGCCAGCCGCGAAGGCTTGCATCCCAAACACTATGGCCGCTACTTTCAGCCCCGTTTTCTACCTCACGCTGGCGGCGCTGCTGCTACTCCAGTTTTTCATGTGGCGCTGGTTTCTGCGCCGGCCGGGCCGCACTACCGCGCAAACGGTGCTTGTGTCGATTTTCTCGCTCACCACGCTGTCGCCGGTTCTCTTCCTGCTTTACATGGTGCTGAAGCAGCGCTAGGCTCAGGCGCTTCTCCCCTTCCCCAACCACTCATGGACGTTAAAGACAGCAACGACAGCCTGCTCGCCGAAGGCGACTCGGTCACCCTCATCAAAGACCTCAAAGTGAAGGGTTCTTCGCTCACCCTCAAGCGCGGCACCGTGGTCAAAAACATCCGCCTCACCAACTCGCCCGCCGAGATTGAAGGCCGCGCCGGCGGCAGCACCATGGTGCTCAAAACTGAGTTTCTGAAGAAAGCCTAGCCCCTGTCTGTTAAGCTGCCCTCTCAGCAGTTCCGTAGCGTGTAAGTACGGGCCAAAGTGCCCTAGCTATGCCCTAAAGCATCCTACGTATGCCCGGAAGTGCCAGTCGTAAGAGCTAAAGTGGCATACGTATGCCTTAAAGCATCCTTCGTGCACACGAAAGTGCCCCTTGAGCTCGCAAAAGTGCCCCTTGAGCTCGCAAAAGTGTCCCTTGAGTACGCGAAAGTGCCCCTTGAGCTACTAATCTTATAGCCCTGCTCCTTGGGCTTCTTCCAACAGCAATTGTTTCTCCACGGGCACCACGCCCACCTGCTCGCACACCAGCCCGCCGCCCAGGTTGGCCAGCGCCGCCGTGAAGGCCGCCGGCTGGCCCAGTGCCACGCAAAGCGCGGCAATGCTGATGACGGTATCGCCCGCGCCCGACACATCGGAAATGATGCGCAAATGGGCCGGCAAATAAGTTTTCTCACCGTTCTGCTGGGCAAACACTCCGTACTCCGACAGCGTCACGAGCACAATTTCGGGCGACAGCACCTCGCGCAGCCGAGCCACGGCGGCCTCGAAACCGGCCCGGTCCACGTCGGGCGTGCCGAATTCCAGCTTCAGGCCTTCGCGCAGCTCCTTCAGATTGGGCTTGAACAGGGTGCAATGGCGGTAAGCGAGGAAGTTCTTTTTCTTGGGGTCGACCACCGTGGGAATGCCGCGCTTTCGGGCGCGAGCAATGCATTCAGTAATAATTTCCTCGCTGAGCACGCCCTTGTCGTAGTCCTCGAACACCACCACGTCGGCGCGGGCCAGCAGGTCGTCGTAGGCGGCCAGCAGTTGGGCGGCCTCGTCGGCGTTCAGGTCGGTTTCCACTTCCAAATCGATGCGCAGCAGTTGCTGGCCGTGGGCCAGAATGCGCTGCTTCACGGTGGTGGGCCGGGCCGCGCTGCGGATGATGCCCGCGTCGGGCAAATCGTGTTCCTGCAGCAGGCGCAGGAGCTGGTCGCCGCCCGCGTCGGTGCCCACCACGGCGCATAGCAGCGGCGTGGCGCCGAGGGCCTGCACATTCAGGGCCACGTTGGCGGCCCCGCCAAGGCGGTTTTCGGTGCGGGCCACGTGCACCACCGGCACCGGCGCTTCGGGCGAGAGC
>JALYUI010000069.1 GCA_030853845.1 Bacteroidota bacterium
ATATCCTCGGCCTGACCACCTTCGCCGAAGGCACCCCGTTGCAGGCCCGCCTGCACCACGCCGACGGCGACACCGACATCATCACCCTCAACCACACCTACAACGAGGGCCAGATTGAGTGGTTCAAAGCCGGCTCGGCGCTGAATCTGATTCGTCTGAATGAGGCCGAGGCGAAGAAGACTTTCTAAGCTGCCAAGCAACTTTTGACGCTTTTGTTACGACGGCCGCTCCAGTTTCTGGGGCGGCCGTTTTATGTCTGGGGAAGCCGTACAACGTTACTTTGCTGGCCTGTTCCCGTTCTGCCATGCGCCTGCGCCTGTTTTTCCTGTTCAGCCTGCTGCTGGTACTCGCCAGCTGCGCCACTCTGCCCAGCAGCCTGCGTCCCGGCACTTACAATGCCGCCACTGGCATAGACCTACAGCCGGCCACCTACTTTGTCGAGCGGCCCGCCAGCTCCCCGTACCTCATCGGCATCGAATGGCAGACAGTGCCCAACCCCGCGCCATTCCTGGATAATGAAGTGGTGAAATTCCGGCCCGGGCCGAAGCTGTGCCGCGACACGTTTCAGGTGCCGAACCTGGGGCACCTGCACGGCCTGCTGGAGGCACCGGGCATGGTGCACTTCTCGCATTCAGGCCTGGACATTGACGCGGCGGAAATCACTAATCTCGACTGGCGGCTGTACGTGGAAAGCATTTACCCCAACGATGAATCGGATGACCGGCGGCCGGCGCGGCGGCCCGACCCAACGGCGCTGCCCGTATCGGATTACTACACCAGCCCATTCTACGCCTATTACCCGGTAGTGGGTATCAGCTATGAGCAGGCCGTTCGGTACTGCCAATGGCGCACCGATGCGGTGAATTGGAAACTGAAGCAGGGGAGAAGGTTTGCGGGAGAAAGCGTAGAGTACCGCCTACCCACCGAAGCCGAATGGGAAGAAGCAGCCCAGGTGCGCAGTGGGTTGCCATATGGCACTGGCTGCACGCAACTGCCAGTGCACATAGCCGAAGGCCCTGCCGCCTATTTGCAAAAGCGGGCTAAAAGCGCTACGCCTGTTGGCCAAATTAAGCAGGATATTGCGGATTACAATAAGCAGCACCCTGTTCGGTCTTGGATTAACTACGCACAGGCAGAGCCCTATTTCCTGCGGCTGGCCACACCGGGATATGTTTATCAGGGTCCCGCCAATGATTTCGGGCTATTCCAGATGCTCGGCAATGTAGCTGAAATGGTCGAGGAGCGAGGCGTAACTAAAGGCGGTAGCTACCGAGATGACTTGGAATCCTGCCGTATCAAAGCCCGAGGGCACTATACACGACCGGCGGCTACTATTGGTTTTCGTTGTGTGTGCACGGTGCGGCATTCGAAATAGATGCCGAGCACTGGTATAATCGTAAAGCAATTTTTGCTGTATGAAAACTTCTGCCCGCACCGCCGAGCACTACATCTAGGGCCACGTATGCGACGGTTGACACCTGCTGCAAATCTGTATGCCCAGCATTATTACGCGAGTGCATGCTTCTGGCCCAATCTCACCATGCATGTAATATCAGCAGAGAGGGTGACTACCAATGCGGTTGCTGCGACAATAGCTGCCATGACGTCATGTCATGCTGCCGTGAATGCGATGAACCCAGCGGTGGCCGCGATGATGCCTGCCGTGACGTCATGTCATGCTGCCGAGGTGACAACGATGTCAGCCGTGGCCGTGACGATGGCTGCCGAGGCGTCAAGCATAGCGGCGGAGGTGACAAGCATAGCAGCCGTGGCTGCGACGATGGCGGCCGAGGTGACAAGCATAGCGGCCGAGATGACAAGCGTAGCGGCCGAGGTGACAAGCATAGCAGCCGAGGTGACAAGCGTAGCAGCCGTGACCGGGAGTATCGCAGCCGCGCCCGGGAGCATCGCGGCGACGGTGGCGACTCCGGCAGCGGCGGTTGCGGGCACGCGGCGGGGGCCAGCGAGCCCCACGCGCTAGACCGTAGGTAGGGTTGTCGGCAGCGTTTCCCCCGCATCCGCCGCCGCGAAGTGGCGCAGGCGGTAGCAGTTCATGGCGGTGTGGCCGAGCTGCTCGATGAGGCGGTAGTTGGCCACGGCCCCCACGGCCGCGCCCACGAAGGGCAGCAGCTGGGCCATTTTGGCTAGGTCGATATAATCCCGATATTCCTGCTGGAAGGTGCGCCAGTCGAACTCCTCGGGGTTGAGGGGCAGGGTGAGGCGGTAGGCATCCCAGTCGGCCAGGCGCTGGTAGGTGAGGTTGCGGGTGTGCTGGCTGCTGAAGGCGAGCTGGAAGATGTAGAGCACGTAGAGGCGCTCGGTGTAGTCGTGCACGTCGTAGCCGTAGCGGGCGGCGATGTCGAAGAGCAGCTTGATTTTCAGGCTCAACAGCAGCGGGAAATCGGCCAGGCCGAGTAGGAAGCCGCCCGCGCCGGTCACGGCTCCCTCGGCAGTAGCCATGGTGCGGAAGTCGCGGATGCGGGCGCGGGCGGCCGTTTCGCGGGCCGCGAAAGGTGCCTCCGTTTCGGGGCGGCTGGTGGTGTGCTGCGAGCCGTAGAGCACCCCGCGCACCATTTGGCGGATGGCGGCCGTGATGGCATGGTGCACGCGCTCGGGCAGCAGGGCGTTGAGGCGGATTTGTACGCGCCGGGCAAACTGGTTGAGGCGCGAGGGGCGGCGCTGCATCTGGCGCTGCCACAGCCGCAGCTCGGCACGGATGGTGGATTCGGAGTGGGGCATGGGGGCGGAAGGTAGCGCTACTACTCGTTACAGCGTGGCCACCTGCTCCTCGTGCGTTTCGCGGGGCTTCGTCACCAGGTAATAATAGCCTAGAATACCCAGCCCGGCCAGAAATGGCAGCAGGGCCAGGTGCTTGCCCGTGATGTGGGGAGCCACCACGGCGGTGTCGAAGCCGAAAAATTCGCTGGTCATCCAGTAGGAGTTGGCGGTAATCCAGAATACGATAGCCAGGTTGTGGGCCAGCTCCGACTGGTAGGCCCGCGTGCGCCAGGCAATGACAATGGCAATGCCCAGGGTGGGCAGCACCATCAGCAGGCCCAGCGGCCGCCACACCATGCACCAGGCAATGTCTTTCAGCAGCCAGAATAGGATGTGCGTGTTTTCCATCTTCCGGAACGCGGCCGGGATGCTGTAAACTTCTTCGGCGGGAGCCGACGGTGTGGCGGGCAGGGGCGTGAGCATAAGGCCAAAAATAAGGCGGCTGGCGAATCTGGGGGCTGGCCGCGTCCGCCCCCCGCAATTGGGCATATTTTGCTGAAGAACCCGCCAGCGGCTGGGGTACCTTTCCTTCTACTGGCCATTGCTGACGTTTCGGGCGCATCGGCCGCCCGTACTTTGCCGCTATATGAAGCAGCAAGCTATTTTCAACTGGAGTGGGGGCAAGGATTCGGCCCTGGCCCTCTACAAAGTCCGGCAGGCGGGCCGCTACGAGGTGCAAACCCTGCTCACCACCATCAGCGAGCCCTACCAGCGTATTTCCATGCACGGCGTGCGCACGGCGCTGCTCGACCGGCAGACGGCCGCCCTCGGGCTGCCCGGCCGTCAGCTCTTCCTGCCCGAAACGCCCACCATGGCCGCCTACGAGCAACTGATGCGTCAGACTCTGTCGGAGCTACAGGCCGCCGGAGCATCGGCCGCTATCTTCGGCGACATCTTCCTCGAAGACCTGCGCCAGTACCGCGAAAACAAGCTGGCCGAAATCGGTCTGGAGGCGGTTTTTCCGCTCTGGGGCGTGCCCACCACCGAGCTGATACAGGAGTTTCTCAGCCTCGGATTCAAAACCATTACCACCTGCGTAAACGAGAAGTTCCTCGACCGCAGCTTCGTGGGCCGGGTAATCGACGAGGATTTCCTGCGCGACCTGCCGCCCAACGTCGACCCCTGCGGCGAAAACGGCGAGTTTCACACCTTCGTGTTCGACGGCCCGCTATTCCGCGCGCCCATTCCGTTCGAAAAGGGCGAAATCGTGTACCGCCGCTATACCGCGCCGCCCGCTGCCCCAGCCGCTGATGCCGACGATTACGATTGCGCCCCGGCCGCCGGCCCCGACCCCAGCCCGTTCGATACAGGCTTCTGGTACTGCGATTTGGTGTAGAGGGCAGCTGGCCGGAGCAGGATGCGGCGCTGACGCCTTCATTTCCGTATAGGCCGCAGATTTAGCGTAACCCTATGCCCCTACTTATTCAGAAACTAGCGCGATTCGGCGGTTATTTCCTTGTCGGCTTCCTGGCCTTCCTCGTGCTCTACGTCATTGCGGCGCTGCTCATTCCGAAGATTCCGGTGGCCAAGGCCGACCCCAGCGCCCCGGCCGACGTGACGGTGTACCTGCACACCAACGGCGTGCACACCGACATCGTGCTGCCCGTGGTATGCCCCGAATTCGACTGGCGGCCACTGCTGCCCTACGCCAACATTCCCTCGCAGGACAGCAGCCTGCCCTACGTGGGCTTCGGCTGGGGCGACAAAGGCTTCTACCTCGACACGCCCACCTGGGCCGACCTCAAACTCAGCACCGCCTTCGTCGCGGCCTTCTGGCTGGGCTCGGCCGCCATGCACACCACTTATTTCCGGGCCATGGCCCCCGGCCCCCAAACCATTGCCCTGCACCTGAGCCGCGCCGAGTACGCCCGCCTGGTCGAGTACATCCGCACCAGCTTCCGCCGCGATGCCGCCGGTCAGTTCGAGCTCATTCCTGGCCACACCTACGGCCCCAACGATGCCTTTTACGAAGCTCCGCGCGTCTACAGCTTCCTCTACACCTGCAACACCTGGACGAATAATTCCCTGAAAGCCGCCGGCCAGCGCGCCTGCCTCTGGACCCCGACGGACAAGGGGATTTTCGGGGTTTATAGGCGGTAAAGGACAGGTATCGGGTGTTATAATAGAATGTCATGCTGAGCTTGTCGAAGCATCTCTACCGCGATAGTAACATCATTTACGGCTGCGTTAGAGATGCTTCGACAAGCTCAGCATGACGTTCTTTTTGCAACACCCAACACCCCAAAAAACCAAACCGGCCCCGCCGGCTGCTACGCCAACGGGGCCATGAAGGAGTGAAACCATCGGGCCAGACTTTCCGGGTCTTAATTGAGCCATACGTCGGCCACACGCTCGAAGCGGTGGACAGCGAAGGCACCGTAGGGCCGCTCGGCGTAGAAGCCGAGTACATGCACCTGCGGCTGGCCGGTGCGCACGTGCGGCAACACCCGCACCGAGTACACGCGGCCCTCTTGGGGCCAGTCGCCAACGTAGTCGGCCGGGCGTTGCGCGTCGTTCACGCAACGGGCAAATTGCTGCACGGGCAGCGGCGTAGGAAGCTTGACGTTTGACATGCCCAAAGATACTGAATGGTTAGTAAAGCTAAAAATTTTGGTAGAAATATTATTTAGGGATTTATGGAGAAAAACACCTGTTTATTAGCAATCCAACGAGAATATTCCGGGAATCAAGCTGATATACGACAAGCAGGTAAGCGTGGATTGAGAGTGACTGTAAAACAATAAGCTAATTAAATTAGTAAATAGCAGTCCGCTTGCTTCCGAATAGACGCGCGGAATGACTTATGCTTGCATCACTGCACGATTTTATCGCGACCAATTACCTGGCCACCCACGAGGTGCCGCTGTTCGGCTGCCCGATTCCGGCCGGTTTTCCCTCGCCGGCCGACGACCACCTCGACCCGCCGCTCGACCTTACCCGTTTCCTCTTTCGCAACCCCGCGTCCACGTTTCTGGCCCGCGTCAGCGGCGATTCCATGACCGGGGCCGGCATCCACCCCGGCGACCTCGTGGCCGTCGACCGCGCCCTGCGGCCGGGCCACGGCAGCATTGTGGTGGCCGTGGTCGAGGGCGAGCACACCATCAAGCGTCTGCAGCTGCGGGCCGGTCAGCCCTGGCTGGTAGCCGAAAACCCTGGCTATGCGCCGCTGCCGGTGAATCCGGAAGCCGGCCTGGTGGTGTGGGGGGTGGTTACGCACGTGATTCATTCGCTGGGCAGTGGGCAGGTTTTCGGGTTGAAGTGAGTGAGGGAGGGAAGGTGGAAAAAAGAACGTCATGCAGAGCGTAGCGAAGCATCTTTACCGCAATAGCAATCCGAGGAAAGCAGCAAAGCGGTAAAGATGCTTCGCTGCGCTCTGCATGACGTTCTGATATCGCAACGCCAACCATTGCCACACTTAGCACCAACCAGCGGCAGACTCAACTGCTCCCAAAGGTGCGGCGGCTACCCTGGCCCCCCCCCGTTAATCGATGAACCCCGGGCCATCCTCGCCGAGCCGGCGATTTTACCCGGCATCTATATCATTACTTGTCTATGTACGCCCTGGTCGACTGCAACAATTTTTACGTGTCCTGCGAGCGGGTTTTCGACCCGCGCCTGGAAGGCCGCCCCGTGGTGGTGCTCAGCAACAACGACGGCTGCCTGATTTCGCGCTCCGACGAAGCCAAGGCGCTGGGCCTGAAAATGGGTGAGCCCTGGCACCTGGTGCGCCCGCTGCTGGAGCAGCAGCAGGTGCGGGTATTTTCGTCCAATTACGGCCTCTATGGCGACATGAGCCGGCGCGTGGTGCAGGTGCTGGCCGGTTTCGCGGCCGGCGTCGAAGTGTATTCCATCGACGAAGCCTTCCTCGATTTTCACGGCATGAGCCTGCTGACCCCCGACCTGCACGCCTATGGCGTGGAAGTGCGGGCGCGGGTGCGCCAGCACACCGGCATTCCGACCTGCGTGGGCATCGCGCCCACCAAAACCCTGGCCAAGCTGGCCAACCGCCGGGCGCGCAAAGAGGGCCAAAGCGGCGTGGTGCTGTTCGACACGCCCGCCCGCTGGCAGGCTGCGCTGGCCGACGCCCCGGTCGACAGCATCTGGGGTGTGGGCCGGCGCTACGCCCGCAAGCTGCTGGAAATGAACGTGACGACGGGTGCCGAGCTGGCTGCCCTGCCCGAAGCCTGGCTGCGCAAGCACCTGGGCGGCGTGGTGGGCCAGCGCCTGTGGCGCGAGCTCCACGGCCAGCCCTACCTGGAATGGAACCCCGGCCCGGCCGCCGACGACCAGGATGATGCCCCGCCCGGCCGCCACAGCGTGGCCTGCACCCGCTCGTTTGGCCGGCCCCAGCACGCGCCCGCCGCGCTGGCCGAAGCCGTGGCCACCTTCGCCGGCCGGGCGGCCGAAAAGCTGCGTCGGCACGGCCTGGGGGCGCATTTGGTTACCGTCGTTCTGGGCACCGACCGCTACGCCGCCACGGCCGGCCCCAGCACCCACACCGCCTGCGTGAGCCTGCCCGCCGCTACCGCCGATATAAGCCGTCTCACGCAGGCTGCCCTGCAAGGGCTGGCGCGCCTGCGGCAGCCCGGCACCGCCTACCACCGCGCCGGCATCGTGCTCAGTGGGCTGGAGCGGCCCGGCCAGGCCCAGCTTGGCTTGTTTGAGCCGGCTGCACTAGAAACGGCCCGCTCCGAACGCGCGCAGCTCATGGTCACGCTCGACCAGCTCAATGGCCGGTTTGGCCGGGCAGTGGTGCAGCTGGCGGCGGCCGGGGCGGGCGCGGGCCACCAGCCCGCCTGGGCCGGCC
>JALYUI010000144.1 GCA_030853845.1 Bacteroidota bacterium
GTGCAGAAGGGAGGCACGATTCTGAAATCGGCCCGCAGCCTGAAATTTATGACTAAGGAAGGCCGTCAGCAGGCCTTCGACCAGCTCGTGAACAACGGCATCGAGGGCCTGGTGGCCATCGGCGGCAACGGCACCTTCACCGGGGCCATGATTTTTGAGGAGGAGTTCGGCATCCCTACGGTGGGCGCGCCCGGCACCATCGACAACGACCTCTACGGCACCGACTACACCATTGGCTACGATACGGCCGTGAACACAGCCCTGGAGTGCATCGATAAAATCCGCGATACGGCCGACTCGCACGACCGCTGCTTTTTTGTGGAGGTAATGGGCCGCGACTCGGGCTACATCGCCATTCCGTGTGCCATTGGCGGCGGGGCCGAAATTGTGATGATTCCGGAAACCCAGATGAGCGTGGACGTGGTAATTGACACACTGCAAGCCGGTTGGAAGCGCTCGAAAACCTCGTTCATCGTCATTGTGGCCGAAGGTGAGGACGAGGGCAACGCCACCGTGACGGCGGCCCGCGTGAAGGAAGCCATTCCGCAGCTCGACACCCGCGTGACGGTTATCGGCCACATTCAGCGCGGCGGCTCGCCCACGGCGGCCGACCGCCTGCTAGGCTCGCAAATTGGTATCGCCGCCGTCGAGGGCCTCATGAACGGAATGCGCAACGTTATGGCCGGCATTATCGATAAGAAGTTGGTTTACACGCCGTTCATTGATACAATCAACAAGAAGAAGCTTATCAACCAAAGCTTCATGCGGATGGTGGAAATCCTCTCGGTTTAATGGGCAATGGTTAACGATTAATGGCAAACGGTTAATTAAAGCAGGTTTTCATTAACCGTTTACCACTAATCATTAATCGTTAAATCCACCCATTCGTACGCCGCATCTCTTCGCAGCCACGTCAGCTGGCGCTTGGCGTAGCGGCGGGTGTTGCGTTGGAGCAGACGCACGGCTTCGGCCCAGTCGTAGCCGCCGTCGAGGTAGCCGAAAATTTCCTGGTAGCCCACGGTTTGCAGGGCGTGGTGGTGGCGGTAGGGGAGTAAGCCGTGCACTTCGTCGAGCAGGCCGGCGGCCAGCATGTGCTCAACGCGCTGGTTGATGCGCTCGTAGAGCGCCTCGCGCTCGCGGGTGAGGGCCACCTTCACGTTGCGAAAGAGCGGGTTTTCGGGCGGCGGGCCGCCGTGGTGGTAGCTGGAAAACGGCCGGTCGGTAGCGCGGGTGATTTCGAGGGCCCGCACGATGCGCTGCGGGTTCTGGTGGTCGATGCGGGCATGGGCCACGGGGTCGGTTTCGGCCAACTCGGCCACCAGGTAGGGCAGGCCGTGGGTGGCCAGCTCGGCGTGCAGCTGCGCGCGCACCTCGGGCGGCACGGTGGGTAGCTCGTCGAGGCCGTCGGTCACGGCCTGCACGTAGAGGCCCGAGCCGCCGGTGAGGATGACGACGGGGTGTTGCTGGAACAAGCCGGCCAACACGGCGTGGCAATCGGTGGCGAAGCGGCCGGCGCTATAGTCGTCGGCAATGCTGTGGCTGTCGATGAAGTGGTGGGGCACGCCCTGCATCTCGGCGGGGGTGGGCTTGGCCGTGCCGATGCTGAGCTCGCGGAAAAACTGGCGCGAATCGGCCGACACGATTTCGGTGCCGAGCTGCTGGGCCAGCTGCACGCAGAGGGCCGTTTTGCCCACGGCCGTGGGGCCGGCAATGGTGAGCAGCACCGGGAGCGGGTCGGCGGCGGTGGGAGCGAGACGGGCCAGTATAGAATCGGGAAGCAGCAACACGGGAAGTTGGCAACAAACGCCGCTAAGGGTTCGGCGGTGGTAAGTAAAAGTCGTTTGAGATGGCGGCCGTTATGGTTCGGGAGGGAGCGGGGCGGCGGGTGGCGGCGGGGCCGGCGTCATGCCGGTGATGCGGAACTCGACCCGGCGGTTCAGGCGGCGGGTTTCTTCCTGCTCGTTGCTGGCCAGGGGCTCGGCGCCGCCCAGGCCCACCCCGCCAATGCGCTCAGGGGCCACGCCGTGGGTGGTGAGGTAGGCTTTCACAGCCTCGACCCGCTCCTCGCTGAGCGCCACGTTTTTTTCGGGCGGCCCCACGTTGTCGGTGTGGCCGCGCAGCTCGATGGTGAGGCGCGGGTTGTCAATAAGCAGGCGCACGAGCTGGTCGAGGGCGGCGTTGGAGGTGGGCAGCATACGGGCCTTGCTTTGCTCGAACTGCACGTTGGCCAGGCGCAGGGTGGTGCCCACGGCCAGGGGGCGCAGCAGCACGTCGTGCACCAGCGGGCCGGCATCGGCGGCCAGGAGGCTGTCGGCGGGGAAGTAGCCGGGCAGCTCGGCGTGGTAGCGGAACGGGCGGCCGGGCGTGGTGCTCAGGCGAAATTCGCCTTTCACCGAAATAATGAGGGCCAGGCCCTGGTCGTCGCGGTCGATGCGCAGGCGGGCCTCGGGCAGGGGGCGGTGGGTGGCGGCATCAAGCACGCGGCCCTCCCAGGTGGCGGTGGGCGGCGGCACGGGGGCGGGGTCGGGCGGGCGCACCACCCGAAACAGGTTGCAGCCGGCCAAATCGGTGTAGCTGCCCTTGCGCACGCGGGTGGCCTCGCGGCGGGCCAGGTCGACCTGGTAGAGGGCGCGCGGGCCAGCCAGGTAGAGGCGGCGGCGGCCCTGGGCATCGTTTTGCATCAGCAGGCCGCTGTAGCCGCCGCGGGCGGGCAGGCCCTTCAGATAAATGGGCGCGGGGAGGGGCTGTTGGTTGGTGAGGTCGATTTTGAACAGCCAGCCGTCGGTGCTGTACACGAGGTACATGGTGTTGGCATCGTCGAGGCAGAAATTGGCGTGGGTGCCGGCGCTGGCAAAGCCGATGTAGGGGTAAAAGGCGGCCTTACGCAGCGGGTCGGCCGTCCAGATTACCGTGACGTGGGCATCGGAAGGGCTGACCTTGACCAGCAGGTCGGCGTGGGAAGTGAGAAAGTAGAGGTCGCCGTGGTCGTCGGTGGCGGCCGAAATCCAGACGTTTTCCGGCCCCTGCGCCGGCAGCCAGAAATCGGTGTACTCGCCCTGGCGGGTGGCCGGGTCGTAGCGGTACACCCGCTCGGGCGCGTCGGTGGGCGCTTTCGTCACGGCATACAGGCAGTTGTCGAAGCCCTTGGCCAGGGCGTACGACTGAAAGGGCAAGGCCCGGGCGTACACCTTAACTTCGGAAGTCGGGTCGGTGGGGTCGAACTCGTTGATGCTGCGGCAGTCGTCTTCCCACTGCTCGTTGTGGAAGCGCTGGGCGGCAATACCGTACATCTTGCCATCGCAGAGCTGGTCGGTGTAGCGGCGGCTGGGCCAGAGCTTCGGCCCGAAAACGAACGAGGCCACCACAGCCCGCCCGGCGGCGAGGTAGGCCGTGTCGTGAATGACCAGGGCATTGTACTCGACCCGAAAGGCGAAGCCGCCCCGCCAGCGCTGCTGGCCCACCACGTGGGTGCGCGTGCCCGGGGCCGTGCCGCCGTAGGCGTATTCGTAGGTAATCTGGTCGAAGCCGCTTTCGGCGCGCTGGTCGAGCCGCAGAATTTCCACCAGCGGCAGGGCCTGAATGCGGCGCAGCACCGAGTCGGGCCGGCCCTCGCGCAGCAGGCTGAAATCGCGCCGGTCGTCGGGCAGCGGGCGCACTTCCAGCCGCACCACGGCGGCCGTATCGCCGGCCCGCAGGGTGGCTGCCAGCGGGCCATCCGCCGTTTGCAGC
>JALYUI010000158.1 GCA_030853845.1 Bacteroidota bacterium
GGCCTACGGCGTGCAGACGGCTGATGCCCAAACCGTGGTAGAAATGGCGGTGGGTGGCAAGGCCGCCACCCAGATTTACGAGGGCGAGCGCAAGTTCGACGTGACCGTGCGCTACCCCGAGCAGGACCGCAACACCGAGGAGAAAATCGGCGAATTGCGGGTGCCTACCATTCGCGGCAGCAAGGTGGCACTTAAGGAAATTGCCACCATCAAAACCGAAAACGGCCCGGCGTTCGTGTACCACGACAATGGCCAGCGCTTCATCGCGGTGAAGTTTTCGATTCGCGACCGCGACATGGGTTCAACCATCGCCGAGGCCCAGAAGAAGATGGACCAGGCCATCAAGCTCGACAAGGGCTACCGCATTGAGTGGGCCGGCGAGTTTGAGAACCAGGTGCGGGCTACGAAGCGGCTGGGGCAGATTGTGCCGGTGTCGCTGGTCATCATCTTCATCCTGCTGTTCATCACCTTCGGCAATGGCAAGGATGCAGCGCTGGTGCTCACCAATGTGCCCTTCGCCCTCATCGGCGGCATCGCGGCGCTGCATATTACGGGGGTAAACTTCTCGATTTCGGCTGGCATCGGCTTCATCGCGCTGCTGGGAATATGTATTCAGAACGGCATCGTGCTGATTACCGTGTTCAAGGAAAACCTCCGCAAGAAGATGAGTCTGACGCACAGCATTATGTCGGGCGTGGCCTCGCGCGTGCGCCCCGTGGTGATGACGGCCCTTATGGCTATGATTGGCTTGTTCCCGGCCGCGCTCAGTACCGGCATCGGCTCGGAAACGCAGAAGCCGTTGGCCATTGTGGTGATTGGCGGGCTGGTGACGGCCACGGTGCTCACGCTACTGATTTTCCCGCTGATTTTTGCCTTCTTCTACCGCGAGATGAACCAGAATGGTCCGACCCCGAAGAAGCGGAAGCGGGAGCAGCCAGTGCTGGTGGGGGCGTAGGCCGAGCGGCCTCGGATGAATTCAGGAGGGAGCGGGCGGCAGGGCTTGCCGGGATGAAAGTGCGCGGTGTTTTCGGATATCATGCGCAACTTTACACTGCTTCACCTTTAAGCCGGGCTTTCTCATGGTCAATCAGTTACTCTTATTCTGGGGCCGATGGTGCCAACGCTGTTCCGTTGCTGCCCGGGCAGCGACGCTGCTGCTTCTAGGGCTATTGGTTGCGGGAGCCAGCGCGCAGGCCCAATCCACGCTGGCCACGGCTACCGTGGCCGTGCGGGCCGAGGCGCAGGCCTCGCCGCCGCTCATTCGGTTCACCTGGAAGCTCGACGCGCAGGCCACGTATTACGACGTGTACCGCTGGAGCAAGGGGGCTTCGCTGGCGACGGCCGTTCAGCTTTTTCAATCAACTACCGGCACGGCCACACTGGGTGAATTCGTGGACAGTACCGCCGTGGTGGGTCGGGGCTATGAATACCGGATTCGCAAGGACGGCCCAAACGGCAGTGGGGAAGGCCTGGTGCTGGCGGGCATTGAGGTGGCCGCAACCGAGCATCGCGGTACCGTCGTGTTGGTGGTCGACGCGACGCACGCGGCCTACTTGGCCCCCGACCTGGCGCGGCTGCAAGCCGACCTAGTGGGCGACGGCTGGACCGTAATCCGGCACGATGTGGCTCCTACCGATACCCCTCCCCAAGTGAAGGCGCTGATTATGGGCGACTACTTGGCCCGGCCCAACGAGGTGCGGACCGTGTTTCTGCTGGGCCATGTGGCGGTGCCGTATTCCGGCGATATCAACCCCGATGCGCACCCCGACCACCTGGGAGCCTGGCCCGCAGATAGCTAC
Organism: Bacteroidota bacterium; assembly: GCA_030853845.1. Classification (GTDB taxonomy): domain Bacteria; phylum Bacteroidota; class Bacteroidia; order Cytophagales; family Hymenobacteraceae; genus Hymenobacter. Next base: position 1,800 of record JALYUI010000158.1, read on the forward strand.
TACGCCGACATGGCCGGCATCTGGACCGATACGCAGGTGAGCAATGCGATTGCCAGCCGCCCCGAAAACCGCAACCTGCCCGGTGATGGCAAGTTTGACCAGAGCATGTTGCCACGCACCATCCAACTGGAAGTGGGCCGGGTCGATTTGAGCAACCTGCCGGCATTTGCCCTGCCCGAGCGCGAGCTGCTGCGGCGCTATCTGCTGAAAGACCACCAGTTCCGGCACCGGCAGTTCGCGGTGGCGGAGCGGGGGCTGGTTGATGACCAGTTTGGGCTGTCGACCGGGGAGCCTTTCGCCAACAACGGCTGGCGCAACTTCACGCCGCTGTTCGGCATCGGGGTGGGTGGCGTGGAGGCGTTGCCATATTTCAGCACCCTGCGCACCGCCGATTACCTCTGGGCCTACGCTTGCGGACCAGGGAGCTATACAACCGAGGGCGGCGTGGGCAACACTGCCGATTTTGCCAGCGGCCCGGTAAAAAGCGTGTTCAACATGCATTTTGGCAGCTATTTTGGCGATTGGGACAACGCCGACAACTACCTGCGGGCCGCCCTGGCCGCCGATGGCTATACCCTGACTAATTGCTGGGCGGGCCGGCCCGACTGGTTTTTTCACTTTATGGGCCTGGGCGAAACGGTGGGTTATTGCACCCGCCGAAGCCAGCCCATCAACGATATCAACCATGCCACTGGGGGAGGGGAGGTGCACACCGCTCTGCTGGGCGACCCCACCCTGCACCTGCACGTGCTGGCCCCGCCCACTAACCTGACCGCTACCATAGCCGGCAGCACGGCGGCCCTGGCCTGGGCGGCCAGCCCCGAGCCGGTGGCCGGCTACTACGTGTACCGGGCCCCGACGGCCGCCGGGCCGTTCTTTCGGATTTCAGCCCAGCCCGTAGCCGCCACTAACTTCGCCGACCCGCTGCCCCGGCTGGGTACTTCCTATTACATGGTGCGCGCCCTGCAGCTGAAAGACGGTGCCTCGGGCTCCTACTATAATCTTAGCCAGGGGGCCAGTAGCAATTTCATAGCTCCCGCGCCCCCGGTTTCGGGTGGCACGTGGCTGGGAACCAGTAGCCCCGACTGGCACACCCCGGCAAACTGGAGCACTGGGGTGGTGCCCACCAGCACGGGTACGGCCACGGTGCCGGCCGGTACCCCGTTTGCGCCCCTCATCGCCGGTTCGGAGTTGGTGGCTTGGCTCACGCTTGGCCCGCAGGCGCGCCTGACGGTGGCCGCCGGGGCCAGCCTGGGGGTAAAATACGCGGTCCAGGTACAAGGCGCGGCTCCCGGAAACCCGGCCACCAGCTTGGTGCTGGCACCCGCGACTGCCGCGCTGCCGGGTGGCCGGCTGGCCGTGCTCGACTATACCTCGGCAGAGCGGGGGCTGATACTGGGAGCCGGCACGGCGCTACAGGTAGGAGCGCAGGCCGAAATGCGGTTGCTGGGCAGCTTCGATGCCGGCAGCGCGACGGTCACGTTCGACCCCCTCGGCCGGCTGGTCTTCGACCACGACTCCACGGTTTTCGGGCCGAGCTATCAGCACGGGCTGGCCGGGGCTGCTACCCTGGCCGTGGGGGTGCTGCGCGTGGGCGACTCGCGCGAAACTCTGGTGCTCACGACTCCGGTTGAGATTAGCAGCCAGGTAGAAAACCTGGGCACCATTCAAACCAATAACCGCCTCGTGCTGCGCTCGGGACCGGGCCGGCAAGCGCTGCTGGCCCCCGTGGTGCCGGTTGCCGGCCAGCCCCGCAGCCTGGGGCGCTACTCGGGCACCCTGAGCGTGCAGGTGTATGTGGATAGCAGCCGCAACGCCGGCCTGGGCTACCGACATCTGACGGTGCCGGTGAGCGGGCCAACAGTGCGCAGCCTGACTACCAGTGCCTTTGTGCCCGTGGTGAACCCGCTCTACAACACGGTGGGCAGTACCGTAATACCCTTGCCGACGGTGTTTGCCTATAGCCAGGCACGGGTGGGCAGCAGTAACTATCCGGGGCCGCTGGGTTTTGAGCAAGGCTGGGCCTCGCCGAGCTCGCTTTCCAGCCGCCTGGGTACCGCGCAGGGGCTGGCCGTAAATGTGTCGGGTAATACGACCTTTAGCTTTAGCGGTACTCCGCTCACTACCGCGCTAAGCCTGGACCGGCTGGACCGCGACAGCATCGCAGATGGGGGCTGGTACTTCCTGGGCAATCCCTACGCCGCCCCCCTCAACTGGAATAGCTTGACGGCCGATAGCAGCCGTTTCTCGGGGCTGAATACGGCCCTTTACGTCTTTAAAAGCAGCGGGCGATACTCGGGCACGTTCGCCAGCTACCTGCCCGGCGCACGCGGGGCTCCCGGCCTTGGGGTGAATGGCGGTGGCCCGGTGCTGCCCATTGGGCAAGCGTTTTTCGTGCGGGCCGATTCGATTTACCATTCCGGCAGCCTCACGTTTTCGCTCGATGACCTGCTGGCCAACCCCGCTGCCCCGAATGTGCAGCGCGGCTCCGACACCCGTCCGCGCCTGTTGTTGACTTTGCGCGATGCGGCCGGCACGCAGGCCCACCAAACGCTGGTTTATTTTCAGGTGGGGGCCACGGCCGGGGTCGATACCCGCTACGATGCCCCTTACCTGGCCGGCCCCGGCCAGGCGCTGTCGCTGGCGTCGGCCGATAGTCTGACGGCGTTTAGCATCAATGGCCTGCCACCCCTGACGGGGGCCGACGTGCTGGTGCCCCTAC